>CBDTWX010000259.1:0-7849 GCA_965364305.1 uncultured Thermoanaerobaculia bacterium | reverse complement strand
GCCGACCTTCTGGGGGAGTCGAGATTGATGGCGCTTCTGTGTCGGGATCGGGGCCGGATCCATGCTCTGCGAGAGGCTTTCGCGGCGCCACCTCGAGCTCGGTTTGGTGCCGCTCGGCTCGATCGGCATCAGCGTCTTCGCGGTCGACCTCGCGTTCTCGGGATGGCGCTTCGCCGCGCCGCCGAATGGTGTATTACTGACCGCTTCCGAATTTCTGCGTGAGTCCGGCGGGGTCCACGTGCTCGTCGATCTTTTCATGATTGCGGTCTTCGCCGGTTTCTACACCGTTCCTTTGATGACTTTCATCCAGCAGCGCTCAGCGTCCGCCGAACGGTCACGGGTGATTGCCGGCAACAACATTCTCAACTCGCTCTTCATGGTGGCGTCGTCGCTGTTGCTGGTGACCCTGCTCGCGCGCGAGGTTTCGATACCGGGCATCTTCTTGATCCTGGCGCTGCTCAACATCGCGGTTGCAATCTACATCTACACCGTCATCCCAGAGTTCCTGCTGCGCTTTGTCGCCTGGTGTCTGGCGAACGTCCTCTACCGCGTGCGGTTGGAGCACCCGGAACGGGTTCCCAGTCAGGGCGCAGCGGTGCTGGTGGTCAACCACGTCAGCTTCATCGACTGGCTGCTGATGGCCTCGGCATCGCCGCGCCCGCTGAGATTCGTGATGACCGAGGAGTATGCTCGGATGCCGGTTGTACGTATTCTCTTCCGTGGCGCCAAGGTCATTCCGATCGCCCCTGCGGCAAAGGATCCCGTTCTGTTGCAACGTGCGTACGACCGAATCGTTTCAGAGCTCGATGAGGGCGAGCTGGTGTGCATTTTCCCTGAAGGACAGATCACATCCGATGGCAGCCTGGCGCCGTTCCGACCGGGGATCGAGCGCATCGTCGAACGGATGCCGGTGCCGGTGATTCCGGTGGCGTTGATCGGTCTGTGGGGCAGCTTTTTCAGCCGCAAGGGAGGGTCGGCGATGACCCGGCCCTTCCGCCGCTTCTGGTCGCGGGTGATGGTACGGGTGGGCGCAGCCGTCCCGCCGGAGGCGGTGACGGCGCAGGGCCTCGCCGAACGCGTAGCGTCCCTCGGCGGTTGGGCCGTGCCACCACCCTACGAACCAGCCGGGTCGAATTCGGAACTCGGAATTCGGAATTCGGAATGACTCGCGTCCGCCCCCAGATTCCTCGACTCGGCACGCTGGCCTCGCTCCCAATGACAAAACTGCTGTGAGCAAACGGAGTGGCGGATCTTCTCCGCCCTTGCTGACGTGAGGGAGGGGATAAACCCCTCCCCTACAAAAACATGCGAATGTGTCATTCCTTCTCAGCCCCACGCGGCGTGGGAATGCTCGGAATGACACCTTCGTCGTCCCGCCGTCCCGTCAACCCGGCCGAGGTCCATTCATGTGTCATCCCGTCCGAAAGAGCAAAGCGACTTTTCACGCTGTCATCCCGACCGAGGGAGCGAAGCGACCGAGCGGAGGGATCTGTGGCGCAGCTCAGAATTACAGAAGGCATCGACTATGCTGACAAATCAAAACCTGTTTCAACATCCGGGAAGAACGCCTCGCCAGAGACAAAAACCCCCGCCGAAAAGGCGGGGAAATCGAAACGAGTCTTCGCGTGGGTCAACCGCAATTCGGCGTCCGACGCCGAATTGCTACCACATCTTGATCGCGACCCGGACTCCGTCGTCCGTCGCCACGGTGACGAGATCACCGTTCTCGGCGGCGTGGAGAACGTCGAGGACCATCCTCGGGTTGAACGTTTCCCAATCCCAATCCTCGAGGGCTTCGAGGACTCCTCCAATTGGGATGTTGCATCGCACCACCGCGTCATCGGCATCGACCGCGATGCGCAGCGTATCGCCCTCCTTGACGATCTCGATATTGGCGTCGTCGGTGTGGACCGTCACCAGGGCGGCGTCCGGCGAGTCGAGCAGGCCCTGGACTGCGGCCAGAATCAGCTCTCGCTGCTCCTTGACCTCGGGCGGAACCTCCGCGTCCTCGAGCGCCTCGTCGGGAATGAACCCGGCCGCCACGTCAGCAATGATCAAGGGAAACGGCACTTTGACGTGAACCGGCGCTTCGAGCTCGATGTCGTCGTTTTCGGCAACATCGACCACGTGGACGTCCACGACGATCCAATCCATCATGAGAGTGGCCGTGAGCAGCCCCGCGGTACCGGCGAGGAGCACCGCGCCCAGCGTCGACATTCCGCGTTGGTTTTTCATTATTCGATCCAGACCCGAACGTTAGCGTCTTCCGATGTGACCTTGACCAGGGTGCCGTTGGGCAGCTTGTCGAAGCTCTGGAGGAGCGCGATGACATCCACGGTGTTCTCCTCGCCGAAGCTGAGGGCGTCCATCATCTCCATCGGCATGGTGACCTCGACCTGCGCCATCTCGTCTTCCTTCTGGTTGACGTTGACGTAGAGGGTTCCGCCCTCCTTGCGCACGCTGACATCGGCCTCGTCCGAGGTGACGGTGACGAACTTGCCATCCGGCGCGTCCTTGACCGCCTTCAAGATTTCGGGAAAGTCGATGTCCATATCTTCGTCAAGCTCGAGATCGACATGTCCGCCGTGAAAGTTCTCCACGTCAACGTTGCGGAGCACGGTGAGCACGAGGTTGAGCGGTAGGTGCACCTCGACATTGGTGCCGCTGGAGTTCTCGGTCACGTGAACGTTGACCCACCGTGTTTCGTCGTCTGCTATTGCGAGCGGAGCCGCCAACAGTGCGACGATAGCGATCAGGGTCAGTACCTTGCGATTCATGAGCCACCTCCGTTTGGTCATAGAGACGATCGAGCGGCACATCCGTTAACGACCGTTCTCATCCATCACAACGGATGCGGGCAAAAAAGGTTCACAGGTAATTCGTGGACCGGTGGCCGGTCCACGAATTGCGGGGTCCGCTTCGCGGGCCAGTTGTTTGCGCATTTGCAGGGTGAATGTGGAGCGCGAACGTCAGATTGAAGCGTGATCAGAGGTGATATCGATTCACGCCGATGCTTCATTACCGGGAGGGCGGGTGGCAATTCAGAATTCCGAATTCAGAATTCCGAATTCAGCCTCGAGCCCTAGCTCGAGGCTTTGGGCATCAGGAGCCACAGGACGATATAGACCAGGATGCCGGGGAAGGCGGCGGAAAGGATCGACACGACCACGTACAGGATGCGGAAGGAGGTCGGACTCCACCCCAGCCATTCGGCGAAACCGCCGCAAACGCCGGCGATGATGCTGTTGGACGACGAGCGATGCAATTTGGAACGACCGGTAGCCATGGTGTCTCCTTGCCCCATCATACGCGCGTGCCCGCTCGATGTTCCCGGAGATGACTCTTTTCAGGCAGCAGCAGGCGCTGTCGCGGTCTTCGTTGGGAAGAAACGCCGCTTGAAATAGAGAGCCACATGGACCAGACCGATCAGCACCGGCACCTCCACCAGTGGACCGATGACGGCGGCAAAGGCCGCACCGTGGTCGATACCGAAGGTGGCGATGGCGACGGCGATAGCGAGCTCGAAGTTGTTCGATGCTGCGGTGAACGACAGGGTGGCGGAACGGCCGTAATCGGCACCGGCCCTCTTCGAAAGAAGGAAGGACACGACGAACATCAGCACGAAGTAGATGAGCAACGGGACCGCAATGCGTACGACGTCGAAGGGGAGCTGCACGATGTACTCGCCCTTGAGCGAGAACATGACAACGATGGTGAAGAGAAGGGCGACCAGGGTGATCGGGCTGATCCTGGGGATGAAGACCTCGTGATACCAGTCCTTTCCCTTGAGCGCGATCAGCGAAAACCGGGTGACAACACCCGCCAGGAAGGGGATGCCGAGGTAGATGAAGACGCTCTTGGCGATCTGGCCGATGGTAATGTGGACCTCCGAACCCGAAAGACCGAAGAGCGGCGGCATGACGGTGATGAAAAACCAGGCGTAAACCGAAAAAAACAGCACCTGGAAGATCGAGTTGAAGGCCACCAGACCGGCGCAGTATTCGGTATCGCCGTCGGCCAGCTCGTTCCACACGATCACCATCGCAATGCATCGGGCGAGACCGATGAGAATCAGCCCGACCATGTACTCGGGCATGTCCGCCAAAAAGGCTATCGCCAGGAGGAACATCAGGATCGGGCCGACCACCCAGTTCTGAAATAGGGACAGAACAAGCACCTTCCAGTCACGGAAGACCCGCCCCATCTCCTCGTAGCGCACCTTGGCGAGCGGTGGGTACATCATCAGGATGAGACCGACGGCGATCGGGATGTTGGTGGTGTCGACCGAGAACCGATTCCAAAAATCGGCGACCCCCGGCCGCAGCCAGCCCGACACGACACCCACACCCATCGCCAGGAAAATCCAAACCGTCAGATAGCGATCAAGAATGGACAACCGCTTGCCGATACTCTGGTGCTCGCTCATCCCATTCCCTTCATTTTTTCTTTGTGTCACCGAATTTCGCCTTGGCCTTCTCGTAACCGAGGCGACAGAGATCCTCCAGCGGCAGCCCACGCAGCTCCTCGATCTTCCGGTCATCGTCGGCCAGCTGCAGATCGTCCGTCAGCGGGGCCAGGGAGGTCTCGATCCACGACCTGGTGACGGCATTTTCGGCAAGCGCGATGTAGACCCAACGCCCGTCCTTACGCTCGACGATGAGCCCGGCCTGTTTCAGCTCTTTGAGGTGGGCCGAAACGGTGGACGAAGCAAGACCGAGCACCTCGGTGATCTGGCACGGGCAAAGCTCTCCGGAGCGGAGCATCGCGACGGTGCGCAATCTGGCCGGATGCCCCAGAGCGCGGGCGACGGCGACCGCAGAATCGATATCGAGGTTCTTCATTTCGTCATCTCGCGAAATGTAGTATTGTAGCAGCGGGTTGTCAACCCGGGAGGCGAGATGCCGATCAAAAAAGAGGTCTTCATTTTATGTACTGGCAACTCCTGCCGTTCACCGATGGCCGTGTTCCGGACGGTGCGCGACGCCATCCGAGATCCGCTCGTGCCCGCGCTTTCGAGGAGCACGCAGCCGAAGGCTGAACCCGAAAAAGGAGGACCTGGAGGGATCGGTTGATGGAGTGGAAGGACGAGTGGAAGCCGCTGGCCTGGATCGTGGCGGTCTTTCTCGCGTGCTTCTGGCTGCCGGTGGGTTGGTCACGATTCGACGGCTCGATCATGGAGGCACTCCACCTCGTCAAGTGGTACGCCAGGGAGCACGTTCTCTTGTGCCTGGTGCCGGCGTTCTTTATCGCCGGGGCCATCGCGGTGTTCGTCAGCCAGACATCGGTCATGAAGTACCTCGGTCCTCGGGCCAAAATGGTCGTGGCCTATGGAGTAGCGTCCGTGAGCGGCACCATCCTGGCGGTGTGCTCGTGCACCGTGCTGCCCCTGTTTGCGGGCATTTACCGCATGGGTGCGGGCCTCGGTCCGGCGACAGCGTTCTTGTACTCCGGTCCTGCCGTCAACGTTCTCGCGATCGCGTTGACCGCCCGCGTGCTCGGGCCCCGGCTCGGTCTCGCCCGGGCGGTTGGTGCGGTCGTATTTGCGGTGATCATCGGGTTGCTGATGCACCTGATTTACCGCCGGGAGGAGCTCGAGAAGGCCAACGCACAGATGGCCTTGCCCGAGCCGGAAGTCAAACGACCACTCTGGCAGAACGCGCTCTTCTTCGCCTCTATGATCTGGGTTCTGGTCTTCGCCAATTGGGGCCGGCCTGAGGTTGACTCAGGTGTCTGGCACACCATCTGGAGTGCCAAGTGGGCCTTGACCGCCGCTGGCGCGCTTTCTCTCGGCGCGGTGCTGGTGGCGTGGTTTGGGCTGAAGCCATCCCGGCTGGTCCTGATTGCGGTGCCCACCGCCGGTCTTGTGGTTGCTGCTCCCGAACATCCTGAACTGGCCTTCACCACCGGCGTGCTCGGTCTTTCCATAGTGGCCGGCCGCGATCGGGGAGAGCTCGCGGATTGGTTTGCATCGAGTTGGGGCTTCGCCAAACAGATCCTGCCGTTGCTATTGGCCGGCGTCATGGTGGCCGGTGCCCTCCTTGGTCGGCCCGGCCATGAGGGGCTGATTCCTTCGGAATGGGTGAGTTCGGCTGTGGGAGGGAACTCGTTGTCAGCCATTCTCTTCGCGTCTGTGGCCGGAGCGTTCATGTATTTCGCCACCCTGACCGAGGTGCCTATTCTCGAGGGTCTGATTGGAAACGGCATGGGCCAGGGACCGGCGCTGGCGCTGTTGCTTGCCGGTCCCGCGCTTTCGTTGCCCAACATGCTCGTGATTGCCAGCGTCATCGGATGGAAAAAGACGACGGTTTTTGTAGTCCTCGTGGTGGTGATGGCCACGATTTCGGGGCTTTTATTTGGACAGTTCTTTGCCTGAGGGAGGTTTCGTGAAACAGATTAAGGTTCTCGGACCGGGGTGTCCTCGTTGCGAAAGACTCGCGGAGTCCACCAGAATGGCTGCCGATCAGCTCGGCATTGCCTACGAGCTGGAGAAGATCACCGACATCAAGCGCTTTGTCGAATTCGGCCTGATGATGACCCCGGGGCTTGTCGTGGATGGCGACCTCAAAGTCCAGGGGAACGTTCCATCGATCGACGAAATCAAGACCATGCTCAGGTAGGAGGTGGCGGCGAAGCTGTCGATGATTCGGCCTCTGAGAGTCCTCCACCGAAGATCTGCGCCCGAACCCCCGTGCCGGACACCATCTTGGAATGAGTTTGACATCGCCGCCGTGGCGGTCGATCATGTGTGTGTGGCACCCTTGATCTGGGAGAGAATTGAGAGACGCCTAGCCGACGAGATCGAAGTTCCTTGTCGGTGAGGGCCGGTTGGACTCACCGTGAGCGATTGACAAGAAGGGGGGCGTGATGAAGCAACTTGTAGTGGGCATGACGGTGTGTTGCCTCGTGCTGGTCGGATGTGCCAAACCGGCGGAGGAGCCGCCGATGGTCGAGCAAGAGGCAGAGGTCGTCGAGTGGGAGCGGTTGCTGCCTGGGCTGATGACCGAAACCCAAAAGGCCCAGCAAGAGCTGGTATTGACGGCAACCAATGCCCTTGTCTCGGAGTTGATGGGCGAGCTGATGGCGGCCCTCGATGCCGGCGACGCGGCTGCGGCGATCGGCGTGTGCCGGGAAAAGGCTCCGGTAGTGGCGACCCACGTGTCGGACGAGTACAAACTCAAGATCGGCCGCACCTCTCACAAGCTGCGCAATCCGGCGAATGTGGCGCCGCCCTGGGCAGAGAAGTACGTCAATGATCTGGTTGCCGATCCCACCTATCTCGCAGGGCCGAGCGGCGAGATGGGTGCGTTGCTTCCGATCCACCTCAAGGCGGACTGCCAGATGTGCCACGGCCCGGCCGAGATGATCGACGACGATATCCTGGCCTCGATTTCCGAGAACTATCCCGATGATCAGGCCGTCGGTTTTGCCGAGAATGAGCTCCGCGGCTGGTTCTGGGTCGAAACCCCCCCGGGTGAGGAGGATGCCGCGGCGACGGAAATGTAGGGTGGTCGAATTAGGAATTCGGAATTAGGAATTCGGAATTTCTACCCACCCGTCCGGGTGCAGGGTGCAGGATGCAGGACCGCTCACCCACCCGCGGAGAAACCGCAGATCACGCAGATGGACGCAGATTCCATTGCAGTTCATGGTTTTGGATGGAGCAGCCGCCAGGTCATGGCGCGAACCCTGTCGAAGAGCTGCAAGGCGGTTGTTGCCTTTCCGCGATGCAATGCACCTGTAACGCAAAGAAGCCTGAGGTGACAGTCCACCTCCATCGCGGAAGCATAGGCAATTCGCCAGTGGTGGGCACGGTCTCTTCCGTTGCGACCGTGACCTTCCGCGAGGTTTG
>CBDTWX010000258.1:0-7857 GCA_965364305.1 uncultured Thermoanaerobaculia bacterium | reverse complement strand
CCCGATAGAGAGGATGCTTGGCCAGCGGCTCGACCCACTCCCGCCGGCCGACGATCAGGCCCGCCTGAGGACCCCCGAGGAGCTTGTCTCCCGAAAAACACACCACATCGGCGCCGGCCCCGAGAAGCTCTCCAACGGTCTCCTCGTACGGCAGCCCCCAGCGACGCAGATCGTGCAGCGCGCCAGATCCCTGGTCCACGATCAGGGGGAGCCCACGCGCGTGGGCGAGCTCGGCAAGCTCGCGGGTCGAGGGCTCGGTCGTGAAACCGACGATGCGGAAGTTTGAATGATGGGCGATGAGAATTGCGGCTGTCGTGTCGCCGATCGCGCCGGCATAGTCCGCAAGGTGGCTGCGGTTGGTGCACCCTACTTCGATCAATTTCGAACCGGCCTCGACCATCACATCCGGGAGACGGAACGAGCCGCCGATCTCGATCAGCTGCCCTCGCGAGACGATGACCTCGCGGCCTGCGGTGTGGGCCTTGAGCAGCAGAAAAAGGGCCGCCGCGTTGTTGTTGACCATGACTGCGGAGGGTGCGCCGCAGACCTTGGCGATCCGTTTGGCAACCGGTGCCAGACGCTGTCCACGCCCGCCTCGGGTGACGTCGTACTCCAAGGCGAGGTATGATTTCAAGGAGGGCGGGAGGTCGTTCTGGAGCGGTGCCCGACCGAGATTCGTGTGCAGGAGGACGCCGGTTGCGTTGATCACCGCCGGGTATGCGGCAGCAGCTTCGCTTCGGAGCGCGTCGAGGATCTCTTCTTCGAGGGCCTCGACGGCCGCGGAAACGGCATTCTCCGGCACCTCTCCGGTACCGACGCGATGTCGAAGTCGGTCGACGACCAAACGGCAGGCCTCCATGACGGGATCGCGACCGTGGACGTCGATCGCGGCCCGCAGACCAGGGAGGTCGAGCAGGCGATGAATTGCAGGGATACTCCGATAGTCGGGCGTCACGGCGGGTATTCTAACCCAAAGGGGGCGATGGATGGAGCTGACTGAGCAGATCGCCCTCCTGGAGCGGGCCTTGCGAGATCACATCATCAGATGGGAGAAGTTTTTCTCCGGTGTTGAGAAGATACCGCCGGTGACTGAACGAGACCGTATCGCCCGCCGCCTTCGTCTCCTTTCCGAGGAGACCGTCAATCGTCGGGCAGAGCAGTTCCGGATCGAACAGCTCCAGCACCGGTTCATGACCTACTCCCAGAATTGGGAGCGTATGCTCCGTGCGCGCGAGGAGGGCCGAACGGCTCATGTCCACTCGAACCCCCGGCTTCGAAGAGCGGCTGCGGCAAACGTTTCGCGGGAGTCCTCCGTAGAAGAGACGAGAGGCGACCACCTGTTCGAGCAATACTGCGCAGCCAAAAGCGAACACGGTCATAGTGTCGGAGTTGATCGCGCGACGTTTGACGAACAGATCGCCATCCAGCGACAGAAGATCGAGGAGCGGCTGGGTACGAAGGTGCGTTTTCAGGTGCGGGTCGAGGATGGTAATGTCAGGGTTGTAGCGCGCAAGATCAAGAAGAAGAAATGACGATCCTGTTGGCAGTTGGCTTGAAGGGAATCGGAATGCGGGTTCGGATCGGAGTACTCTGTGCGACTGTCGGTATTCTCTGTCTTTCGGCGGTGGTCGTGGTGCGGGCGGACGAACCCTCCTTCGTTCGATGGCTTGCAGGCGGTGATCCTGGAGACGAGACCATCCGCGATTATTGGGAGCGTGCCGAGCGCGAAGAACTCACTGCCGCTGAGGTCTTCGATCTCGCCACGATGGTGTTCCACCGGGGCTTCCCCAAGGACGCTCTGCAACTCTACAAGCGGGCCCTCGATCTCGACAGTGAACTCTACGAAGCGTGGTTTCGCATCGGTCTTGTTGAGCACAAACGGCACGACCTCGACAACGCGCGGCAGGCCTATCAACGATGTTTGAAAAAGCGGCCCGGCCACGGGTGGTGCAACTTCTATCTCGGTTTGCTCGAAGAGCAGTTGGGGCACAGCACCGCTGCGCTCGAGCATTATGAGCGATCTTTCAAGCACGCCCCCGAGCTCGCCGACCCGAGCTTCAACCCCGAGGTCCTGAACTCGAGACTGGTGCTCGGTGCACGGCTCCGCGACTACGAGGAGCGGCGATTCGAGGCCGCCCTGCCGATGTCATATCTTCAGCCGGCTCGTGTGAGAAGGGTGCGTCGGCAGTACGAACCGACTCCGGCTGAGGTGCCGACTCCGGCTCCTGAACCCGATGCAGTTACCGAGGCCTCCGGAGGCGCATCCTCTTCGAGCGCGGCCGAAAAACAGGGGTCTGTTCCCCAGCCGACCGTGAAACCCAAGCGTCGGAGCCCCCCCCGCTCGATACCGGCTCGTCGGGTGACACCCTCGTCCCCAACGCCGACGAAATCTGACCCGCCCAGGGGGGTTCCGGGTACTTCGACCGGTGAAGTGCCGCCGGTGCCGATTGGCAACACCTCCGACGAGGCTCACCTCATGCCGTGGTGGCCTCGCCTATCACAGACGGCGCTGGTGTTGGTATAGAGCACGCGGCTCGCCATCTGGCAGGTCCGGGCTGCGATACCGATGGGCCAGGAAGTCAGGGGTCAAGAGTAAAGACCATCGAGGTCGTTCGGTGCGTGGACCCTTCACTCTCGACCCTTCACCTTCAACCAGCAGTCAGCAGACCTCATGCGATGATGATCCGGTTTGCCGAGGTCGATTGATATTGTCCCGCCGTTACACATTGAACCGGAAATGGACGATCTCGCCGTCTTGCACTGGATAGGCCTTGCCCTCGAGGCGAAGACTCCCGTGTTGACGACATGCCGCAAGAGAACCGGCCTCCAGCAACTCAGTGCACGGCACGACCTCTGCGCGAATAAATCCGCGTTGGATGTCCGAATGGATGACGCCACCCGCCTCCACAGCGGGGGTTGCATCACGCACCGACCAGGCTCGGCACTCATCGGTGCCAACCGTGAAGAAGGAGATTGAACCGAGAAGGCGGTAGGACTCTCGGACAACCCTGTCGAGGGCACGGTCGGAGATTCCATAGTCCCCCATGAAGATCTCGGCATCGGCGCCATCGAGCTCGGCGAGCTCGTGCTCGAGGGTGGCGCAGACGTGGGTCAGGGCGGTGCCCGGGCGGCAGCCGAGTTCGGCGCGAACGGATTTCGCCACGACATCCTCACCGATTTGGTCCTCACCGACATTGAGCACGACGAGCATCGGTTTGAGGGAGAGGAACGTGAAGCCGCGAAGGGTCTTTTGCTCGTCGTGCGAAAAATCCTCGCCGCGGAGCGGTTTGCCGTCCTCGAGGACTCCGAGACAGCTCTCCAGAAGAGCGTTTTCTTGAATCAGCTCCGGTACTCTCCGTTTGGCGAGGTCGCGCATGATACGTTCCAGACGCCGTTCGACCACCAGTTGATCTTGGAGGATGAATTCCTCCTCGATATGGCGAAGGTCTCGTGCGGGATCGATCGAGCCCATCGGGTGGTGTACGGCCTCATTGGAGAATGCCCGCACAACCACCATCAGCGCATCCGCCGAGCGCAGCTCCGGAAGGTTGAAGGCGGCCTCGCTACGATGCTCCTCGGGAATCCCGGGCACGTCGACGTACCGCACGGTTGCCGGCGTGGTCTTCTCCGGCTCGAAGAGCGCGCTGAGCGCTTCAAGACGTTCATCGGGGACCCGCGCAACACCGATTTGGGCGGAATCATGACGTGCTGCCGAAGCTTCCTGCCCGGTCAGCAATCTGAAGACTGTCGTCTTGCCGCTCGATGCCAACCCCATGATTCCGACTTCCATCGATGCCTCCCGCGTTTGACCTAAATCTGCCAAACGAAGCACAAAATATCACAATAGCGCCCTTTGCGTCATATTTCGACACGAGTCGGCCGCCGGGGGGCTAGGGGCTTGAGGCCGGAGGCTTTGGGTGTGCCCGACCGCCCCCTGATGTGTGCGCCTCGACGGTCCTCCGCTACCGCCCTTGATATGCAGGTTTCAGCGGCTGCAACAGTGGACGGAGGCAGAGACAAATTCAGGGGCAGCAACAGGACGCCCGGCAGCCGTCAGCGACAGGTGACCGCGGCAGTGAACAGGGGCAGAGAACAGTTGCAGGTGCGGTCATCCGCGACAGTCGCCTGTGGTCAGCGCGAGATGGTCACCTCCGGGTCGTTCCGTGAATCGCGGAAAGGCGAACAGCAGCTTGCAGGTATTCGAGGAGGTTCGCGTCATGACCTGGCGGCTACTCCATCCGATCCGATCTCTTGAGGGGGCTTTCGAGACGGTCGCTGTCGCGGCTTCTGGCGCCGACGCTGAATCTGCCGCTGTTTGCTGCAACTGACCCTGTCGCTGCACCTGTTCACAACTGCCGTCTGACTATTCTCGAATATCCCGCCCAACACGCCACATCTGGTGGGTGGGCGGGAATTCCGAATTCCGAATTCCGAGTTCGTACTGCTTTCCTACCCGACCACGGGCTGGCGACGGACCAGAACGGACGGTGCGCCGATGAAACCGCTTTCGGTCTGAAACCAGCGAAGATCGTTGCCCACCGCTTCGATCCTCCGCAAAAGTCGGCCGAGACTGCCGCGGAGCTCGACCACCGGATGCCAGCCGCGGACCGCGTGTCCGTCGAGCCAGACGCCGGAGGCGATGATTCGGTAGGTGTCTGTCGAAGGCTCGAAGACGACTGGGGCCAGGGGCCGGAGGAGGTAGAGGGCACGATCGGCCGATTCCAGGAGCGCACCAGCGGAGACCCCTTCCTCGGTCACCACCCGGAGATTCGCGATACCGGTCTGCGGATAGTCGCGGTAGGACAACCTCAGAGCACCGCCCCGCGGAACCTCTGAGCAGCGCGTCGCATCCCGGTACGAACCGAGACGGTGGCGAGGGATTCCCCCGTCGAGCAGCAGCGTGCGTCGGGCTGGTAAACCTTCGCCATCGCAGGGACCGGTGACCGGGGCCTTCGAATCCAGCCGATCGTCCACCAGGGACAGCGCAGGAGCTGCGAGGTGCCCGTCAGGGCCGAGCAACGACGGCAGAGAGTCCTCGCCCTCGCCAGTCACGAGAAACAGCCCGCAGATGGAGGCCAAGAACTGAGCTGTGACCTCTGGGTGGAAAATGAGGTCTCGCAGGCCGGAGTCGGTCGCCACCTTGCTCCGGGTGAGCATCGCCCGGTCACAGATTTGGGCGGCGGCCGCCTCCACATCGAAGGTCTCGGGATCGGGGATGTGCAGCCAGTCGCGCCACACTCCGGTGTGGTCGGAGATCGCTTCGACCTCCGCCATGAGGGCGGTGCTGGTGTCCTCATGGCGTGCCACCTGGTCTTCGGCCGTCGTGAGGATCCAGGCGAAGGCGCCTTCCTGAACGATGACCCGCCGCAACTCGAGCCCTCCTCCGCAACGACCCGCGATGGAACGCCGGAGTTCGCCTCCGACATGTGAGGCCCAGCCCGTAGGCGGCAGACTTCGGATGGTAGTTGCGTCGGAACATCCGAACAGGCGTGCGGGCGGCAGTGGGTCCAGCTCAAGGGGGCTCTCAGTGGCGAGCGCGCCTTCGACCGCCTGTCGTGATGCGAAAGTCCCGAGTCCGGACGCAGCGGCAAATCCGCCACGGCCATTTCCCCAGGTTCGGACCGCAACTCCGGTTTCCTCGACCTCGATGACTCCCAACGGCCGGGTGGCTGTGACCTCGATCTCGCGTGTTGTCGAGGCCTTTGCAAACACTTCCCAGCGTTTGATCGGTGAGGATACGAGCTCGGTCCTCGCTGCGAGTGCCGCCTCGTGCAGCCGCTCGGAATAGTCGACAACGGCCATCACAGGACCTCGAGGCGGCTGACCAGCAGGCTCGGTGACTCGGATCCCGTCGGCAGAGGTACGCCGTCTTTCACACACCACCCGAGTCGCCAGTCGGGGGTTGCATCCGAGCCGATTCGTGGATCGACGTTGGCCAGGATCTCGACGACGCCGCCGGTGAGCTCACAGGGTGCCAGCGGCCGTCGCCGGCGACCGTGTCGCACCTCCCATCCCCGCTCGACCCGCAGCACGGTGCGGCAGGACACCGGATCGACGGTCGCCCCGCCCAATCTGGTGACTACGAAACCGTGGTCGATATCAGCCTCGAGATCTTCGGGAGACGCGACCCCAGGAGCCACCACCAGATTCGAGAGCCGCGCGACGGGCGGCCTGCTCCACATCGCACGGCGGCCCCGACCGGCCTCGCTCCTCAGCTGTTGCGCGCCCGCCCGGTCGCACAACAGACGTTCGAACCGGCCGCCTTTGACAACCTGAATCGGTTCTGCCGCTATCCCCTCGTCGTCGAAGTCGAAGGCACCGGCGAGATCGAACCGAGTGGGGTCGTCGGTGACATGTATTCCGGCCGCCGTGATGTTGGCCCCGAGAAGACCCGCCAGGGGCGAGGCCTCCGACGTGACGAGGTCCGACTCCGCCATGTGCCCTATCAGCTCGTGCATCATCACGCCTGCAGTGCCTTCGCGAAGCAACACCGGAAGCTGCGTTCCCGGGCGCGGCTCCCACATTTTCGCGGGCGCTGGATCGACGAGAGACTTCAACCACGAGCCAAGCTCCGGATGACCCCAGACCGCAAGCAATGCCGAAGGGTGGCCCCCTGAGCGCTCTACCCGGACGAGGGGGGGAGACGATATCGGGGTCCAGCTGCCGGCCCGAACCAACGCCGAACGGCGGCTGAGGTATCGCACGGTGCAGGGCGCAGGCTGGAGACGCGAGGCAACCTCCCGCGCCCATTCCAGCCACCCTCGCGGAGGGTCGAGCTCGGCAACCAGCGCCGGTCGGGTGGGCGGCAACGCCACCCGATCGGCGTGACTGTCGAGAAGCTCACCGATGGCACGGGCCGAAATTCCGGTGCGGGCGTGGAGGATTGTCCGGGAGGGAGACCGCCAACGAGCGGCCGCCCCTTCGAGGCGGCACTCTTCGATGTGCAGCTCGCTCCCCGAGATCACCGCTCGCAGTTCGAGCCGCTGCTCGAGAAAGAGATCCTCGAACCGAGCACCGCCGCCCCGGAGCTCGGCGCACCTCTGGGCCAGCAGCTGCAGCCATCGCGGATCGAGCGGCGGTTCGCCTTGGGGGGTCTCGCGCATGGGTCATCCTAGCGTGGACCGCGGGTGGGTGGGATGCGGGGCCGCAATCGAGGGCAGAGGCAGTGATCAGCGTCGGCAGGCAGCGACGGTCCGCAGAGACAGCAAACAGTATCCCGCCCACGTTTCCTCAAGAGACAATCGGAAGTAGCTGCGAAGCTGCTGTTGAAACACAGTCATCAGGATCAGCGACAGGATGCAGCGGCAGTCGTCAGCGTCAGTGAACAGCGACAGCGGCACGCCTGTTGTGTTGAGGCGGCACGGTTACCTTCGGGCCGTTCATGCAGTGATGGAGATAGCCGGTGAGGTCGGTTGTGTCAAGGGCAAGCCGGCCTCGGAGGCCGGTCGTTCCGACCCTTGACACAACCGACCTCACCGGCTGGGGAATGAGCATGAACGACCCGGAGGTGACCATGCTCGACGCGCTCCCCAACGCCAACCTCATCGCCTATCGCAAGGCCCTCGAGGCTGCGGGCGTCGCAATAATTCTCGTCGTGAGGGTGCCGGCTCCGTTGAAGAGCCTGGCCGATCAGGTGATCCGATCAGCTGCGTCGGTTGCAGCGAACCTCGCAGAGGGCCACGGGAGAATCGGAAGAGACCGGACCCACCACTGGCGGATTGCCTATGCCTCGGCGAAGGAGGTGGACCGTCACCTCAGGCTTCTTTGCGTTTCAGGTACGGTGCATCGCGGAAAGGCAGCAACCGCCTTGCAGCTCTTCGACGAAGTTCGCGCGATGACCTGGCGACTGCTCCATCC
>CBDTWX010000257.1:0-7889 GCA_965364305.1 uncultured Thermoanaerobaculia bacterium | reverse complement strand
CCCTACAATTCGGGACTCATTGTGGCGCGGGCGTCCCGCCCGCGATTCGGCGACTACGTGACGCCGACGCGCACTGGGCCGACCACATGTTCTTTCCATGAGCCACCGCCGAGGCGGCGTGGTAATGCTCGGAATGACAGCATTGGCGTTCCAATTTCGAGGGAGGGTGGGAATTCAAAATTCAAAATTCAAAATTGATCTTTCGTCTCTTCTGATAAGCTTTTACGAGGTGAAAAGAGGCGGTCATGCCTGGATATATTCAGACCTGTGAAAAATGCGGTGCCCACATGCAGGTCCACGAGCGCTACCTCGGGCGGACACTCAAGTGCACGTCGTGCAGAACGGAGTTTCTGGCGCAGCTGCCCGAGGGTGTGTCACCGGAGGAACCGGTCGCGCCGGCGCCGGTGGAATCCACGACGAAAAAAAGCCCGGCTCGATTCCTCCCCTGGCTCCTCCTGCTCATCCCGCTGGCGGGGTTCGTGTGGTGGCTTGGACAGGACCAGAGCGAAGGGGTTGCGGAGACCGTCTTTCGCGGCCCTCGGGCAGTAGGTGACAACGCGACCCTGGACACCGGCAGCGGCCGACCGGTATTGGTGGCGCTGGACTACGAGTCAGTCGGCGCCCTGGTCGACATGCAGCAAGGTGCGATCGAGGTCGGGGTCGCCTCGCTGATGGACAAGGACAACCGTTTTCTGGAGCTCGAGGCGGGATCCAAGATCCGGGTCATCGAGTATGCTGACAAGAGCCGCGTCGCGAGGGTGCGGATTCTCGCGGGTCCGTGGGAGGGCCGGATTGTCTGGGTTCCTGGCCGATGGATTCGGTGAGTCCCATTGCTCGGCCGGGGAATGGCGCCGTTGGCCGCGCCGGTTGTTCCGGTCATGGCCGCAATTGATCGAGATGAGGGAGTTTCTGTGATGACATGGAACGAGCGTTCTGATGTGTCGATAGTTGTGTTTTTCGTGATCGCCCTTGCGGTCGCAGGGACCACTGCCGCTGGGTTGGGCGTTCCGCCGAAATCGGGGATTGCGGATTCCGCCCGGTTGAGTGAAGTGGAAGTGCTGCAAGCGACCGCCGTCGATCGCGAAAAGGCGCTGGCTGAAGACGAGGCGCGGGCGGCATTCGGCCCCGGGCCTCTGCGCTTTGCCCTCGCCGGGGACGTGTCGATCGCGCCCGCCGAGCACGGCACCTGGGAAAAGCTGCCCGACGGCGCCCGCCTGTGGCGGCTCCGGATCCACTCGCCCAACGCCACCGACCTGAACTTCGGTTTCAAACGCTACCGGCTGCCGCCGGGGGCGACCCTCCACATCATCGGCGAGGCCGATGGGGGCTATCAGGGGCCCTACACCTGGGAGGACAACAAGGACCACGGCAGACTGTGGACCGCGATGGTGGCGGGGGATCGCGCAGTGATCGAGCTCTTCATACCCCCTGACGCTGCCTTCGAGCCCGAGCTCGAGCTGGGCCGGATCGGCCGCGGCTACCGCGATCTGTTCGGGAAGGGCGACAACCCTGACAAACGGGGACTCTGCAACGTCGACGTGGTCTGTTCCGAGGGGGATTCATGGAGGGATCAGATTCGCGCGGTCGGTCGGTACACCATCAGCGGTCTCTACCTCTGCACGGGCAGCCTGGTGGTCGACGAGCCGAGGTCGTTCACCCCGTACTTCCTTTCCGCTGCCCACTGCGACGTGACCGCGAGCAACGACGACTCGGTGGTGGTGTATTGGAACTACGAAACGGAAACCTGTGCAACGCCCGGGGTTCCGGCAGATCCAAACTTGTACGACAACCAGACCGGATCGACCTTGCGGGCTTCTCACGCCCCCTCTGACCTGCTCCTGATCGAGCTCGACGAGTCGCCCCCGGCAAAATCCAACCCCTTCTACCTCGGGTTCGACACCCGGGCTCTGACGCCGACCTCCGGGACGACCACCATCCATCACCCGGCCGGTGACGAGAAGTCGATCAGCTTCGACGACGACGCGCCGACCGTCAGCTCCTATCTCGGTGACTCCGATCCCGGCGACGGCACCCACTTTCGGGTCGCGGATTGGGACACGGGCACCACCGAGCCCGGTTCGTCGGGCGCCTGCCTGTTCAACGATTCCGGCCTCTGCATCGGCACCCTGCATGGCGGCTACGCCGCCTGCGGCAACGACGAGCCCGATTGGTACGGCCGTTTCTCACAGCACTGGACCGGAGGCGGGACTGACGACACCCGGCTCAGCAACTGGCTCGACCCCGACGCCACTGACCTCCTGTTCACCGCCGGCGCGTACCCCACCGGCGGTGGCGGAGGCGGAGGTGGTGGAGGCGGAGGCGGAGGCGGCGGGGGCGGCACCGGCAACGTGTCGGACTGCGGGAACGTCTTTTACGATGACGGCACCTCGGCGGATGCGCTGTACTTCGATGGCGGCGGCCACGCCGGAGACCCCGACTATTTGTTTGCGGTGAAGTTCGAGCTGGACGATTTCGGTTTCACGCCTGGGAGCACCGAGATTACGAGTTTCTGCGCCGGCAACCAGATTGACTACACCTCTATCGGTGGCCCGTGGCCCAACGAGGTGTTTCTCTACCCGGCGGGTCCGGATGGTATGCCGAACAAGGCCACCGTCCTCGCCCAGGGCACCATATTGACCGGAGACGGCGGCGGCTGGTACCAGGTGGTTCTGCCCACGCCGGTGACTTTGAACGGAGACTTCTGGCTTGCCAACCAGGGCTACGCCGCGCACGAGGGAATCGACTTCAACATGGAGTACGACTCCTCCGATGCCGGCGGGCAGAGCTACAGCTCGGGTGGCGGGGGCATCGCAGGGCTCACGGCCGCCAGCTACAACTACATGCTCCGCGCCAACCTGCAGGCGACCGGTGGCGGCGGCGGCGGTGGCGGAGGGACCGGCAGCGGCGCTTACAATTACTTCCTTGCCGCTATCGTCCACTCGCCCGGGGTCGGCGGCGCTCGCTGGTCGTCGAAGGTCGGTGGCCTCAACCTGTCAGGTGCGTCGGCCGATGTGACCTTTACCTACTACTGGAAAAACGGGCCGACCACGGTCAAGACGACGACGAAAACAATGACCATCGGCAACCAGAAGCTGATGACCTGGGACGATGCGGCGGTGAGCCTCTTCAATGTGACGAACAACCGGTCGTCGGGCTCGGTGCTGGTCAACTCGACCCAGCCGCTGGTCATTACCGCGCGCACCTATACGACCAACGAAGACGGCTCCTTCGGCAGCTACATGCCGGGTGTGGAGGTCGGGGACGGCTTGAATACCGGCGAGGTCGGCGTCCTCTCTCAGCTCACCGGGAACAACAATTTCCGAACCAACGTCGGCCAGGTCAATCTGACCAACAAGTCGTGTCAGACCAGGGTGCAGGTCAAGACGGTCAACGGGACGAAGGTGGGATCCGCTGTCACGACGACCCTCGACCCAAACTCGTTCGATCAGATCGACGACGTATTCAAGGAGACCGGTGCGGGCACTCGAAACAATGCCTATGTCACCGTGGAGGTCCTGACCGCGGGCTGCGAGGTGTGGGCCTACGGTGCGCTGATCGACGGCACCGCGGCGTTCCCGGGGACCAACGATCCGACGACGATCCCGTTGACGATCCTGGAGTAGGCGGAGCGCAGAATTCGGAATTCGGAATTCGGAATGCCGCCCGCCGTCCCGTGGGATTGCGTGCGAGTTCTGAGGTTCGAGTTGAGTGGCCGTCGCCCTGTGGGCGTGATGACCCACACACAGATCCCGCCGCTACAATTGCTCAGAGCGGTTTTGTCTTTGGGAGCCAGGCCACCGGCCGAGTCGAGGAGTCTGTGGAAAGCGGGCCGGAGCGCTCATCTCTGCCGCTGTCCCTGATCGCTGCCGCTGATGACCATCGTTGTCTTCTGCTGCTGATGTCTGCCGCTGCGCCGTTCCTGCCCTTGCCCACTGACATCAGCTTCACCTATTCAGCCCCCAACCAGCCTTTGCTCGCTGCCGGCACCAAAATGTGCGCAGGTCCTCAGGGAATCAGTCAGGGGACCGAGCCCGACCACGCCAGGGTGTCGCCGGACTCGAAGCGGTCCGCCCACAGGTCGCCTGACAGGTCGTTCATCTCCACTGGACGCTTCAGAGCTTTCGCGAGTGATGTGGAAACGATCTTTGGGTGTCGTTCCAGATCGAGGGTGACTGCCTCTCAGTCGGCGAAGGATCGGCTGAGTGTTTCCGATGGCAGCTCCTTGAACATCCGGCGGTACTCGGCGGCAAACTTGCCCATGTGCCAGAAACCCCATCGTGCAGCAGCCTCGGATATGGAGGTGACCCCCCCGGGGAGGCTGAGTTGTTGGCGAACACCCTGCAAGCGGACTGCCTGCAGGTACTGTTTCGGGGTCACCCGGAATTGCTCTTGAAACGCGTAGTTGAGGGTTCGCCAGCTCGCCCCAGCCGCACGGCACACCTCGGCTATGCTCGGTGGCTGGTCGGCATTCTCCTTGATGAACTCGACCGCCTTGCGCAGGGCGACGCGTCGAGCCATCGGAGCCGGAGGGGGCGAGGATCCCTGGGCATTGGTAGGCAGAGCCTGGATCAGGGCGGACACGATCTCGAACTCATCGTCGCCAGAGGGATGTGAGAGCACTTCGCCAGGTTGCCTATGGAACTCGGTGAGGCGTCGTCGCAGGGTTTGGACACGTCCGATGTCGGTCTCCATGATGAGCTGACCGTCGGGGAGCCCGGCGATCGGGTCTTTTTGACCAGAAAGCTCCGCCACCCGGCGGAGCGTCTCCTCGCTCACGGAGACCGTGTCGCCGTGAAAACCGGGATGGGAAACGAACTGATACTCGCCATCCCTGGGAAACAGAATGAGATGGCTGCCGGTCGCATGATCCAGCCCCCACCCAACGTGCGGTGACTGCGGGCCAATCAGCGCAAAGGTCCACGTGCCCGTGGGGGCCGTGCCGCGCTGATGGAAGCTCCGGCTGAAACGAAAGCGCGAGAGCAACGAGCCCGGAAAGCGAAGCTGCTGGATCGTCGCGCGCAGGGGCCCTCGATCGAGCTGCAGCCAGTCGAGCCCGAAACCGCTCACCTCAGCTGCGAGCCGATCGAAGTCGGAGTAGGAACGCCTCACGGCGATGTGGGCGGCCGAGGCCTGCGCTTCAGAATTCACTGCTGCACATGGTCAAGATTGCGAAAATAGGATGTCATTGAGACGCAAACTCCTTCACTATGCCGGCAATCAAAAGCGGCTCTCTTGAGCCACGGGATCGTCCTGGCGGTGGAGGATGCCGGAGGGGCTGCCCAGAACGGGGATGGATCACAGCTGATGAAGGAGGGCATGAAAGAGCGTTCGCGGATGGGTCGCCCGCCGCTTCCGGCCGAGCACGCGAGATCCGTGCGCGTCGTCACCTTCGTCACGCCAGTCGAGCGTGATTCCCTGAGACAGCTGTCTGAGCGATGGAATCTGCCACTGTCCGCCACGGTCCACCTGCTTCTCACCGAAGTTCTCCCAAACAAGATAACGGAAGACTAACCATCAACCTACAAGGAGGTCAACATGAAACAAACGCTGGTTATTGCCGTTTGCCTTGCGGTCACCTCAGCCCTTTTCGGTATTTCACCGGCCGCGGCACAGATCATCCACGACGCGGAGTACTACGTCCTCGAGGCTCAGCACGGCGAAAGATGGGCTGAGCAGGACAAAGAGCTGCAGGCCAAGATCGACGCCCTGCGCGAGAAGCACGGTGCGCCGCCGAACATCATCCACATCATGTGGGACGACACCCCGGTGGGAGAGGTCGGCATTCCGCACCTGCAGAAGAATCGCGGCTTCGAGACACCCAACATGAACAAGTTCGCCACCGAGGGCATCTACTTCACCCGCATGTACACCGAGCCCTCATGCACGCCGAGCCGCGCAGCGGTCATGACCGGTCGACAGGCCATCCGCAACGGCATGTACAACGTGGGATTCCCCTACGAGTACGGAGGCTTGGCCGATGACGAGGTCACCATGGCCGAGGTGCTCGGTCAGGTCGGCTACGCCACCGCGTTTTACGGCAAGGCCCACCTCGGCGACGTCGAGTCCAGCTATATGAACCGGCAAGGGTTTGATGAGGCCCTCTGGACTCCGTACAACCAGGTGCCCAGCCTCTACACGCCGCGCGCCCAGCGCGGTCCGTTGACGCCGGCCGTGATGTTCCCCGAGATGTTCCCGGACGATCCCTACGACATGGACAAGGGTTGGCGACCGCGCGGTTACGTCTGGGCCCTCGAAGCCACCAAGGGTGGCCCGGTGCGCGAGTGGGGCAGACCGCCCATGCACGAGGAGGACTACTACGCCCTCGAGAAGGAGTGCATGAAACGCACCCTCCAGTTCGTGCGTAAAAACGCCGAGACCGGCAAACCCTTCTATGTGGCGTACTGGCCGATGCTCAACTCGTTCATGAACATCGCGCCCGACGATCAGCCGATGACGACCTCATACGGCGTACTGCAAGAAGGCCTTGCCCGCGTCGATGTTTTCGTCGGTGAGCTGATGGCGGAGCTGAAAGAGCTGGGTATCGACGAGAACACCCTGGTCGTGCTCATGGCCGACAACGGCCCGATGACCCACAACGGCCCTCCAGGCATGGTGGAGCACATTTACCGCGGTGGTAAGGGCGACTACTGGGAGGGCGCGCTCCGGGTGCCGGCTCTCGTTCGTTGGCCGGGGGTCATCGAGCCCGGTCAGATCGTGGGCGACATCATCCATGAGACCGATCTGTTCACCACCTTCGCCAACCTGGCCGGCGCCACGCAGCACATTCCGACGGACCGCATCATCGACGGCCTGGACCAGACGGCCTTGCTCTTGGAGGGCGACGGCGAGAGCCGGCGGGACTACGTGTTTGTCTACACGGGTGACCAGCTTGCAGCAACTGTCAAGGGCCGCTACAAGCGGCGCTGGGCCGGGGCGCTGCCCGGGCTCTCGGGACCCGAGTTCTACGACCTTTATAACGATCCCCGGGAGGAGTCGGGCCAGCTGCTGCCGATGTTCCCGGCCAAAGGCATGTTCAACATCATGAAGGTGCGGCACCTGCTGATGAAGGAGCGCTACCCGGACAAGGGCTGCAACCGCGACTTCCCGTACCGCAACATCGAGGATGCGCGGCCCGAGATCATCGAGGCGTCGCAGCCCCGGGTCCCGGCCGACAAGGTGCCGTTCGACCCGCGGGAGTTCATCCATCACCTGGACGAGTGGGAGAACATCGACGCCTACTGGGGCGCGAACGAGCGCTGAGAAATATCAGAAACTGATGCGGGGCCCTGCGGGGCCCCGTTTCTTCAGTGATTCATGCTTCGGAGAAGGAAAATGAAACCCGGAGAACCCAACGGCACATCACGCCGCCAATTCGTTAAGAGTGCAGCGGCCGCCGCGGGCGCGGCCGGGGCCCTGAGCGCGTGCGGCCAAAGCTCGGCACCGTCTGGTGTTGACGCGTCGGCATCGACAGCGGGGGCAAACAATGGCCTTCCCCTTTCGATCGCCGGATACCGGTTCCCCCGCGTCGAGGCATTGGCCGACGGGCGCGTCACGGTCGAGGGGTGTGCAGCCACCTTTCGCCAAGGCAAGATCGGCGACCTCAACACCGACACCTTCAGCGGCTCGCAGGCCAACGACGTCACCGAGATCGGTCTCCACCCCTTCATGCTCGCGTATGCCAACCAGGGCTTTCGCGACTACTCGCTGCTGCCGGTCTTTCCGCTCAGGATCTTCCGCCACAAGAGCATCTTCATCCGCAACGACCGGGGCATCGAAGGCCCCCGGGACCTGCGCGGCAAGACCATCGGCACGCCGGGCTACTCGTCGACCTCCTTGACCTGGATCCGCGGCATGCTCGAAGACGAGTACGGCGTCGCCCCCACCGAGGT
>CBDTWX010000256.1:0-7931 GCA_965364305.1 uncultured Thermoanaerobaculia bacterium | reverse complement strand
GGTCACCGTCCTCACGAGCCTCGACCGTGCGGCGCTCGATGAACTCGGGCTTGAACGGGAGCCCGACCAGCTGGTTGTCTCCTGGGCGCGGCTCGCCCAGCGCTCGGGCCTCGCCGGCGTGGTGGCGTCGGCGCGAGAGGCGGCCGCGGTTCGCCGGGAGTGCGGTGACCGGTTGTGGATCGTCACACCGGGCATCCGAATCGCATCGAGCGAGGCCGACGACCAGCGTCGAGTCCTCTCTCCGGCAGAGGCAATTCGGGCGGGGGCAAATCTTCTGGTTGTCGGGCGGCCCGTCACGCGAGCCAACGACCCGGTGGAAGCGGCACAGCGTATCGTCGAGGAGATCAGCTCGGCGAACTGAGAGCCGCTTCGAGTAAGTTCAGCGGCAGTCGTCAGCGTCAGCCACCAGGGTCAGGGGCAGCGACCGCGCCAGCCAACAACGACAGTGTCCAGCGACAGGTGACAGCGGCAGCCGTGAGGGACAGAGATCAGCGGCAGTGCCCAGCGGCGGCGACCAGCGGCGGCGACCCGCGGCCGATGAGAAACGCGACATGGTCGCCTCCGGGTCGTTCATGGGGTGATGGGGTAGCCGGTGAGGTCGGTGGTGTCAAGGGCAAGCCGGCCTCGAAGGCCGGTCGTTCCGACCCTTGACACCACCGACCTCACCGGCTGGGCAAAGGACATGAACGACCCGGAGGTGACCATGCTCGACGATCCCCCAAACAGCAACCTCATCGCTTACCGCAAGGCCCTCGAGGCCGCCGGCATCGCGTTGGCTCTCGTCGCAAGGGTTCCGGCGCCGCTCAAGAGCCTCGCCGATCAGGTGATCCGGTCAGCGGCGTCTGTGCCCGCAAACCTCGCGGAGGGCCACGGAAGGATCGGAAGAGACCGAGCCCACCATTGGCGGATTGCCTATGCTTCCGCAAAGGAAGTGGACTGCCACGTCAGACTTCTTTGCGTTTCAGGTGCGGTGCATCGCGGAAAAGCAATCACCGCCTTGCAGCTCTTCGACGATGTCCGCGCAATGATCTGGAGATTGCTGAATCCAACTCACTGACCAATGGATGCGCTTGCGCATCCACCGCAATCTGTGCCTGCGGCCGCAAGCCGCAGGCACAGATTGCTAGGTGTGGAAGATCGGCCGCTCGTGATAATGCTCTTTGTGCCAGATATGGGTGTACCCGGGGAATTCGATCGGCACATCGTAGACCACCGTGATCTTGATCCGGGTCGGGGTTCGATCGATTGTCACCTGCTTCTTGGTTACCGGGAGATCGAGTCTCTCCGCCTTTGCGAGGATCGATTGCAGAATTCTCTGATCGTGGTACTCACGGCGGTTTGCGCGATCGGCGAGCACACCGATCTCCTTGTCGAACTCTCCGACGGCGATCACGAGTGGCGCCACTTTAATGGCGATCAGAATCACCACGACCACAACCACGCCGCCTACCAGGCAACCTACCGGGACATCACCGCGCTGAGAATGCCGCCTCTTCATGGTTGAGCCTCCGATCGTCTACCGCTCACTGGAATCCTATCATCCCTGAGCGGGCGAAATCCGCCGTCTCGAGCCACGATAGTCAGTGAATGAGGCGGAACTCGCGTTCCCAGCGGGTCTTCGTGAAGAAGTTGAAAAAGACCCCGGCAAGCTGCTTGAGCCGATGGCCCAACCCGCGCCACTGCCAATCGTCTCGGCCGGCCTCGTAGGACCAGTAAATGAGCACCGCCCGACCCTTGACATAGGTCAACGGCACCGGTCCCCAGAACCGAGAATCCAGAGAGTTGTCGCGGTTGTCGCCGAGACAGAAGATGGTTCCCGGAGGTACCGTAAAGGGCCCGAAGTTGTCGCGGATCCGGGACGACACCGGCACCACCGGTGAGTCGTCAAAAACCCTCGTATCTTTGTGAACCACGAGCGGCTCATGCTGCAGCTCGCCGTTAATGTAAAGCTGTTTGCGCCGCAGCTCGACGGTATCTCCGGCCACCGCCACGCATCGTTTGATGAAATCCCGCCGGGTGTCCTCCGGGTACTTGAAGACGACGACGTCTCCCCTCTCGGGGCTCCGGTAGGGAAAGAGGCGGTGGAAGATGGTGTCCGCGTTGGCCGCGAAGATGAATTTGTTGACCACCAGGTGGTCACCGATCAAGAGGTTGTCCTCCATCGAGCCCGAGGGGATCTTGAAGTTCTCGAACACGAAGGTACGCACAAAGAGCGCGAGGATGAAAGCCACCAGGATGGCCTCATAGTATTCACGCGCTACGGATTTCTTCATCGACAACCCCCATCCAACACGGGATTCTACCTCATCGGGTGCGCACTGACGGCTGGCCGCGATTGGCCGTCTCCCGACGACGCGCCGTCCGACGCATCCCCGGCGGTTGCCAGACCTCCCGGGCACGGGCGTCGAGCCGACGAGGATCGTCGACCTGCCCGCGACCGTGGGCGAGTTGGCCGGCGTGGGCGATCATCACTCCGTTGTCCGTTGTGAGCGCACGTTCCGGCAGCAGGACCTCGATTGCGTTGTCACGACCCCACTCGGAGAGGCGGTCGCGCAGGAGGGTGTTTGCGGCCACGCCGCCGGACGCGCTCACAACATGTGGGCGATGCCGCGCCGCCAGCTCGGGCAACGGCGACAACAGCTGCTCCACCGCCGCGAGCTCGAAGGCCGCGGCGAGATCGGAGACCAGGTGCGACACATCGCCAGCACCCACATCGGTGAGACCGTGATCTCGAATCCAGCGAATGGTCGCGGACTTGAGTCCGGAAAACGAGAAGTCGAAGGGCGCATCCTTCAGCCGTGGTCTGGGCAGGCTCACGGCATGCGGGTCACCGCAGCGCGCGAGCTCATCGATCACCGGCCCGCCCGGGTACCCAAGACCCAGGACCTTTGCCACCTTGTCAAAACTCTCGCCGGCGGCATCGTCGCGTGTTCGACCGAGACAGCGGCGGTCACCGCTTTTCATCAGATACCAGCTCGAGTGGCCGCCGGATGCCACCAGGGCAAGCATGCATTCCGCCTCGGGTCGGGCCGGTCGGCCGTCGAGGCTGAGAAGCGGCGACACGAGATGACCTTCGAGGTGATCCACCGCAACCATCGGCACCTGCCTGCCCCAAGAGAAAGCCGCAGCGAATCTGATGCCGACCAGGAGCGCTCCGATGAGTCCGGGCTGCGCGGTGACGGCCACCAGCTCGACTCCGCCATGTGCGATTTCCAGCGCGCGTCTCACCATGTGCGGGAGAGCCTTCAGGTGCTCTCTCGATGCGAGCTCGGGCACGACACCACCGTATCTGGAATGCGCCTCGATCTGACTCGAGAGCAGATGTGCCTCGACCGCACCGCGTCCATCCAGCACAGCAACCGCGGTCTCATCGCACGAGGTTTCGATTCCCAGAGTTCGCAGCATTTCGGTTCCGAGTCGCACGTCGATTCAAGAAAATCATCTCGATGTCAAGAGTCAAGGGCAAACGGTTCAGAGAATAGAACGGGCACTCGCCTCGACCCTGTACTCTCGACTCTTCACTCGAAACCCCTGAGCCTTGACTCTTGACCTCTGTGCTCTTTGCTCCCTAACTGATATTCGCTCGAACCGGCACCTCGAGGGCTGGGAACTGGCTGTCGCTGGTGTTCAGGGTGAGCACCGCGTCACGTGGCCCCGGGCTGGCATCGGATTTCACCGTGACAGTTATCTGGTAGCGCCTGCCGTCCTCGATCGTCAACACCTCGGCCTCAAAAGCCGGATCGTTGACCTCGGCTGCGGTCACCTTGACCTCCACCCCGCCGGAGCGGTTGTTGACAAAAATAACATTGCGGCCGGGCTTCTTTTTTGCGGACACCGATCCAAATTGCACCTGCGACGGTGTCACATGCAGCAAGGACCTCACCACACCGAAGACCTTGACGGGGACTGTCTTGGCCTTGGGATGATTGGTTTCAATCTCGAGCACCGCGTTCACCGGACCGATCGGGGCATCGTCCTTCATCGACAGAGCGATTTCGTACTGCTGAGGCGATTTGCCGGCCAACAGCTGGTCCTTCGTCAGCGGTCTCACCGATGCCGCCAGGTACGGTACGCTGCTCTTCACTCCGGTGACCTCAAAACCCTTCTCATCCTCCGCCGCAACCACCGTGACCTTCTGGTTCATGGGCTCGTGCTGAACGGCGTTGAACCGCACCAGGGCACGGGGCAAGACCTCGACATACGGATGGACAACCGTTTTGATGACCACCGTCAGGGTTGGATCCTGCGGGTCGTTGGTCATGATCAAAATCGATTTGGAGATCGGGCCGGAGAAGTCGCGGGTTTCCAGCTTGGCCTTGATGTAGCCGGTCTTGCCGGGCTGGATCTCACGATCATATTCGGCAACCGTGCAGCCGCACGTCGGCCGAACCGCTTTGATCTGGAGGGGTTCGTCACCTTCGTTGACGATCTCGAAATCGATGCTGAGCACCTCGCCTTGGGCGACCGTGCCCATATCCTTGATCTTTTCGGCCACGACCATCTTGGGTCCATCGGCGGCATCGGCCATCGCGCCTGCACAAACCACCAGCACAGCCATCCCGGCGACGACCATCAGCGTGAAACGTGTCTTCGACATGAGAGTCCTCCTTGTCATCTTCTCGGCGAACATGGACAATCCTAGGCGTCGGGTTGAACGATCCGCAACCGCGGAGGGCGGTTTTTTGCAGGACTTATACGGCGGGCGAGAGGCGCTCTATTTCCTTCCAATCGGAGGCACCGCGATGGCGCCGTTGGCGGGAATGCTTCACGAGGCGGGCCACCGTGTCGAAGGCGTGGACTCACAGCTCTACCCACCGATGAGCACCTTGCTCGAAGATCTCGGCATTCCGGTGCGCCTCGGTTTCGACCCGGAGCGCATTCCCCCGTCCATTGATCGGGTCATCATCGGCAACGCGGTCCCGAGAACAAACCCTGAGGTCGCGGCGATCCTCGAGAGGCGGCTGCCCCATCTCTCTCAAGCAGAGGCGGTTGCCCACTACGTTCTCGCTCGTGGTCTTGACGGGCTCGTGGTCGCCGGCACCCACGGTAAGACCACAACCACGGCCATGTTGGCGTGGATTCTCGAACAGGTGGGCTCGGATCCCTCGTACCTCATCGGAGGTCTACCGCGATGGAACGCGAGGGGGTTTCGACTCGGCAGCGGCCGACATCTGGTGATCGAGGGCGACGAGTACAACTCGGCATTTTTCGACCGCGGCCCCAAGTTCCTCCATTACCGGCCGAACATCTTCCTCCTCGGGCCAGTGGAATTCGATCACGCCGATCTCTATCCGAATCTCGACGCGGTGGTGACCGCCTTCCGGTCCGGGACGGCACTTGTCCCGCACCATGGCGCAGTCGTGGTTAACACCTGGAGTGCGGCTGCTGTCTCCTGTTGCCGCGACACGACGGCCCCCGTGGTCCGAGTCGGACCCGATGACGGCTGTGCCCTGCGTCTTCAATCGTGGAAACCGCAACCGGAGGGCAGTACTGCGGAGTTCGATTGGCGAGGACAGGCTCTGCGCTTGGATCTCCCGATGGCAGGCCTCCACAATGTCCAAAACGCATCGATGGCGGTGGCGGCGGCCATCACCGCCGGTGTATCGCCGCAATCGGCAGCAACTGCAATGCAGTCTTTCCCCGGTGTGATGCGCAGAATGGAGGTGGTCGGAGAGGTCGCAGGGATCACGGTTGTCGACGATTTCGCCCACCACCCGACTGCCCTTGCCGCGACGATTGCAGCCGCTCGCCAACGATGGCCCAACCGCCGGTTGGTGATCGCCTTCGAACCGCGATCCCTCACCGCTGCACGACGGTCCTCACAGGAGGACTATCTCGAAGCGCTCAGCGCCGCCGATGTCGCCCTGATGGCCGCGCCGTACCACCGCGACCGCCTCGAACCGGGGGAGGTGCTCGACCGCGCGACGATGGCCGACGAGTTGAGAGCTCGAAAGGTGGTTTCGGTGATGCCCGAAATCGGCGAGGACCCCGTCCACCACCTTGAAAGGGTCCTCGTTCCCGGAGATGTAGTGGTAGGCTGCTCCTCGGGTGATTTCGGGGACTTCCACAAACGACTGATCGCAATGTTGGAAGCCGGAGGCGACGGATGACCAGGCACAGCTCGCACATTGCACGTGGGATCGCCACCCTTGGCGGTCTCGGCGATCGCCTCCCGGCGCCTGGTACAACGGTCGGCTCACTGTCCGCCTTCCTGCTCTGGTGGGCCGCATGCGCAGTGATGCCCGCCGCAACCACGCGGATTATCGTGACCGCTGCAGGTTTGTTGGTTGCGACGGCGATTGGCACCTGGGCGGCCGAGATCGAGAGCGTTCGGCGCAACCAAAACGACCCGAAGGGTATCGTGGTCGACGAGATGGCCGGGCAGTGGCTGACCTACCTTGTGGCCCTGCCGTTTGTCGCCCCCTCGACTTCCCCGCAGTTGGCTATTTTTGGAGCTGTAGGCTTTCTTCTCTTCCGTTTCTTCGACATCGTCAAACCGTGGCCGGTCCGGCCCTGTGAAAAACTGCCCGGCGGCATCGGAATCGTGGCTGACGATCTGGCGGCCGGTTACTTTGCAGCCGCCACCCTCGCCATCGGCTGGTGGGTCTTCAGCTAGCCCGTACTTCTCACCAGGCGTCTACTGCGGACGGCGAATCACGGCGTCCCGTCGTGCTTGTCGCACATCGTGCTCCTTGACGGAGCGCAACTACGACGGCGTCGCCCGATTCACGACAAACCCAACGGATACTTGCGCTTCGCCGCCCTCGTCACGAAACCTGGTGAGAAGTACGGGCTCGCCCGGACTATTCACAGCCTTCTGTTGCCGGCAGTGCGTTCAGGATCCGGCGAGGAAGTCGGCCGACACATCGATCCGAGCAACCATGCGCGCGGGACCCGTGAGTCGGGTCCGACACACCGGCGGCTCACCAAGTGCTTCGACGGTCAATAAATCTCCTGACGGCGGAAACACACGCACCTTTCGACATCCGTGCGAAGCCATCACCCGCAGACCCACCGCGACTGTTCCGGAGCCGCATGCAAGGGTCTCGCCCTCGACGCCGCGCTCCCAGGTCCGCATCTTGACCACACCATCCGTCCCGACCTCGTAAAAATTGACGTTGGCCCCCTCAGCGCCGAGGGCCGGGTGGGCGCGTAATGCGGGCCCCAACGTCGCGAGATCGAGCGCGGCGACTGCAGAAGCCGCCGCCAGGAGATGGGGCACACCGATATCGAAGAGCGTCAGATCGGTCAACCCTTCAGGGGCGGTGATGTCCGGTCTGAGCGGAGTCGTCCGCGGTGCTGGCAGATCGAGGGCAACCTCCCGACCACCGACAACGGCCGGGATCCGGTCCCACCCGGTTTCCACCACCAGCCGCCGCTCCAGCCCGAACAGCTCGACCGCTCCGCGGGCGGCGCAACGAGTTGCGTTCGCACAGAAGACGCCGACGCTGCCGTCGGAGTTGTGGTACGCGAGCCGGACCGTCACCTCGTCAACCGCGGTCAGAGCAATGACCCCGTCCGCGCCCAGGCCGCGCCGTCGATCACAGAGGCGTCGAATCAACGTGGCGTCGTTGGCAAGCCGGGTCGCCCATTCCCCGACCCCGAGCAGAAAGTCGTTGCCGGCGCCCTCGACCTTGTGAAGCTCGGTCTTCACGGCTCCGCGCCCATAACCACCGTACAGCTGGCCGGCTCGCTCCAGTTGTCGGCCCCATCCACCGCCACGACGAGGTAATGAAGCTCGCCGAGCGGTGGCGATGTGTCCGTCAGCTCGATCGTCGCCAGATCGTCGGCCAGGAGCACCTCTCCGTTTTCCGTGCGACGGGAGACCCGATACCTCTCGGCACCGGCGACAACCTGCCACCGTACCCGGACCCGAGCACCCTCGGGCAGGCACACCACATCGGAGGGTGTCTCCGGCGGGTCATGGGGTT
>CBDTWX010000255.1:0-7947 GCA_965364305.1 uncultured Thermoanaerobaculia bacterium | reverse complement strand
TGCATCGGGCCTTGCAGCCGAAGATTGGTGAATAGTCCGGGTTAGTTTCCAGGTCATGGCACGGACCTCGTCAAAGGTTGAAAGCGTTCTTTCAGCCTTGGTGCGATTGATTCCTCCAGCCGGTGAGGTCGGTGGTGTCAAGGGTCGGAACGACCGGCGTCCGAGGCCGGCTTGCCCTTGACACCACCGACCTCACCGGCTATCCCATTACCCTATGAACGACCCGGAGGTGACCACCGCAGCGTCACCGACACTGCCCGCTGCCAGCTGCCGCCGATATCTGTCGCTGCGTCTGATCCCTGCCCCTGATTGCTGTACCCGACACCCGCCCCCGAACCCGATCGCTGTCACTGCTCCTGCCTCGACCTCGCGGAAACCCGGACAAGCCCAACGTTGAAACAATGAATGTCAAGACGTTTATCATGGTCAGCAGGGATGAGACGTCGATTGATCGAGTGGTTGGGTGGAGGCCTCCCGAAGTCGGAGGCGGACGGGGTGATCGGCGTCGTCGAGGAGTCCACTATCGACAGCCTGCCCGTTCAACAGTGGCTGGACGAGAACCCTCAACACCGCTGAGCGGAGCGCGGATGGAACAAACACGGCGGCAGCGGATTGTCGACTTCCTGACCGTCAACGAATGGGAGTTCGACGACCTCCGCCGCGAGTTCGGCCTCACGGTCAAGGTTCTCGAGGAGGACCTCCGCCACATCGGGCGCAGCGTCCGCTCCGCAGGCAGTCGTCTCGAGGTGTCGCCGGCCCGGTGCGATTCCTGCGACTTCGAATTTCGGAGCACCGCTCTCCATCCCCCGGGCCGGTGTCCCTCCTGCCGGGACCGACGCATCTCGGGCCCCTGGCTTCGGGTTCGAGAATGAAAATAATTGTCGCGAGCTGTTTGCTCGTCCTGGGAACGTGCGAGATCGGAGGAGCCGCCGACGAGGGCGGCTCCGGCCGGGCGCTCACCGTCTTTGTTTCCAAAGGGCATGCGGTCTCGATCAACGGCTCCCTCGCGATCGACCTTCGCTCGGCGGGAGTTCGATGGAGCCGGAGGTGGCGGCCGTCGGGAGGTGGGTGGTTGCGAGGCAACCCGACCCTGTCGGTCGAGGTCGCGCCGATCGTGGAGTTCGACCAGGAGCCGGCGGCACGCGGGCCCGGCATCAACCTCATTTACGAGCACCGTTTGATGCCGACGGCCAGCCTGCATCCGGTGTTTCGCGCAGGGACGGGGATCCTCGTCGCGGATCGGGAGGTGCCGCCGGGGGCGACCCGTCTCAACTTTTCGCTTCTGGTCGGGTTCGGGCTCGACATCGACCTTTCCGAGCGCTGGCAGCTGGCTCCGGAGTACCGCTTCCACCACGTGTCCAACGCCAACACCGGTCCGGTCAATCCGGGAACCAACTCGCACACGCTGGTTCTCGGAATCACCCTCAGGCTGCCCGGCTCTCGAGGTTGAGACTCCTGAGTTGGAGCTTCACCCGGTATCGTCGGGCGGCGTCCACCTGACCTTGAGGTTCCGCGCGGCGCGGACCTCGTCCACCCGGCGAACGGGCGTGTCGTGAGGAGCGGTGCGCACCTTCTCCGGGTCGGTCTCGACCTCTCTGGCTATCTCGATCATCGCGTCACAGAACGCCTCGACCTCCTCTGGGGCGACACTCTCGGCCGGTTCGATCATCAGCGCGCCGTGGACGACCAGCGGAAAGGACATTGTCGGCGGGTGGAACCCGTAGTCGAGCAGGCGTTTGGCGATGTCGGTGTTCTGGACCTCGTGGCGAGCCTGGAGGCTGTCGTCGAAGACGACCTCGTGCATGCTCGGTGCATCGTATTTGAGGTGGTAGGTGTCCTTGAGCCGATGACGGACCAGATTGGCATACAGGACCGCCACATCCGACATCGACCGCAGCCCTTCGGCGCCGAGGCTCGAGATGTAGGTCAACGCGCGCACAAGGATCAGGAAATTGCCGTAAAACCCGCGCATCGGTCCTATCGACGATGGGTCCTCCCAGAGCAGCCCGAAACCGTCGTTTTTCTGGACCACCCGGGGAACCGGCAGGTAGGGGAGGAGGGCCTCGGAGACCGTCACCGGTCCTGCACCCGGACCCCCGCCACCATGCGGCGTCGAAAACGTCTTGTGGAGATTGATATGCATGGCGTCGGCGCCCATCAAACCGGGCAGCGCGCGCCCGACAAAGGAGTTGAGATTCGCACCGTCCAAGTAGATGAACCCTCCGCAATCATGGACAAGCTTTGAGATCTCCACGATCTTGTGTTCGAACACACCGAGGGTGTTTGGTACGGTGAGCATGATGGCCGCAACCGTCTCATCCATCACGCGGTGGAGTGCCTCGAGATCGACGGTGCCGTCGTCGGCCGACGGGATCTCGACAGCCCGGTAGCCCGCAAACACAGCGGTTGCCGGGTTGGTGCCGTGAGCTGAATCCGGCACCAAAACGGTCTTGCGTCGTTCACCGCGAGCTTCAAGCGCCTTGCGGATCATGAGGATGCCGGTCAGTTCACCGTGGGCGCCGGCGGCGGGTTGGAGCGTGACACCCGGCATGCCCGTGATGGCCCTGAGGGCCTCCTCGAGCTTCCAGATCAGCTGCAGGGCGCCCTGGATCTGAGCTTCCGGTTGCAGGGGGTGGAGCGAAGAAAAACCGGGGTAGCGGGCCGTTTGCTCGTTGATTCTCGGGTTGTATTTCATGGTGCAAGAACCGAGCGGGTACAGGCCCTCGTCAACAGCGTAATTGAGCTGGCTGAGGCGGTGGAAATGTTGGACCACTTCCAACTCGGATATATCTGGAAAGTCAGGCAGGTCCTTGCGCACCAATTCTTCTGGAAGGACCTCGGCCGGTTGCACTCCCGGCACATCCAGTGGCGGCAGCAAGAGCCCCTGTCGGCGCGCTCGACGCGGGTTGCGCTCGAAAAACAGGGGCTCCGGACGGATGGCGCGGCGTTTCACGACAGATCCTCGATCGCCGTGATGAGCGAATCGATGTCCGCGGCCGAGTTACATTCGGTGGCGGCGACCAGGATACCGTCCGGCCATGAACCTCCCCAGAGCTTCGACGGCACGCCTGCCAGCACTCCCCTGTCCGCCAGCCGTTCGGCCAGCTCGATGCCGGTTCCGGGTCCGGTCAGCAAAAATTCGTTGAAGATCGGGCTCTCGGGGTAGGCGAGGCGCCAATCTCCTCCGAGGGATCCAATTCTGTTTTTGAGCTCCCGGGTCCGGGCGAGACAGGATGTGGCGAGCTCGCGGAGACCCGTTCCTCCGACCGACTCCAGCCACACGGTGGCCGCAAGGGCCATCAAACCTTGATTGGTGCAAATATTGGATGTCGCCTTGGCGCGTCTGATGTGTTGTTCGCGAGTCGAAAGGGTGAGACAGAAGGCGCGAGCGCCCTCCTCGTCGACCGTCTCGCCGGCCAGTCGCCCCGGCATCTGGCGCACGTGTTTTTCGGTGCAGGCGAAGATGCCGAGGTGCGGTCCTCCGAAACCGGGCGCGACACCGAAGGATTGGGCCTCGCCGCAGACCGCATCAAATCCAAAGGCACCTCCTCCGGCGAGGAGGCCGAGTGAGACCGCCTCGGTGACGACCTGAACGGCGAGCGCGCCGCCGTCGTGAGCGGCCTCGGCCAACTGGGGCAGATCCTCGACGATGCCGAGAAAATTGGGTGACTGGAGGGCCACGCAGCACGCCGTGTCGCCGGCGGCCTCCCGGACCCGCTCCGGGTCGAGCCGACCGTCATCGCCGGGGGGTACGAGCACGACCTCGATACCGGCGGCCTCGGTGTATGTGTCCAGTACCCGTCGATACATGGGGTGAACAGTTTCGGCCACGATCACCTGATCACGTTTGCCGCGGAGTACCCGGTGTGCAAAAAGCACAGCCTCGACAAAGGCGGTGGCGCCGTCGTAGAGCGAGGCGTTGGCCACTGGAAGGCCTGTGAGCTGACTGATCAGGGTTTGAAACTCGAAGATGACCTGCAGGGTGCCCTGCGAGATCTCGGGCTGGTAGGGGGTGTAGGAGGTGAAGAACTCGGCCCGAGACAGCACCGCGTCAACCACCGCCGGCTGGACGTGACGATAGACCCCGGCGCCGAGAAAGCTGGGAATGCAGTCCATCGACAGGTTTTTGATCGCCATCTCGGCCATCGACTGCCTGACGAGCTCTTCGCCGAGGGAATCGGGCAGCCGAAGACGGTCTACACACACCTCGGCGGGAATTGTCGCAAAGAGCTGATCGATGGAATCCAACCCGAGCTCGGAGAGGATGTGTCGCCGGTCGTCAGGACCGGCGCCGACCCATGGGTGCATCACGCGCTCTCCTGCTCCAGGTACGCCTGATAGGCCTCGGCGTCGAGGAAGTCGTCACCTTCGGCAGAGCCGCTCATCTTGACCAACCAGCCGTCACCGTACGGATCTTCATTGACCAGATTTGGCTCATCTTCGAGGCGGTCGTTGACCTCGAGCACCTCACCGGCCACCGGGGCCAAGAACTCCGACACCGCCTTGACGGATTCCAGCGTGCCGAGCTCTTCTCCGGCGTCAACCCCAGTGCCGACGTCGGGCAGCTCGACGAAGACAACCTCGCCGAGTTGGTCCTGCGCGTAGTGAGTAATTCCCACCACGACGGCGTCACCGTCGCTCCGGACCCACTCGTGGGAGCGGCCGTAAAGCAGATCTTCGGGTATTGACATCAGCGTTCCTCCTTCACGCTTTTTTTCGCGAGTAGAACGGGAGTTCGGTCACCCTCGCACGGGCCTCGCGGTTGCGAATCCGTATTCTCAACTCTCGCCCAACCTCGGTCGCCGAGATCGGAAGATAGGCCATTCCGAGAGCTTTGCCAAGGGTTGGTGACTGTGTGCCGGATGTGACCTCGCCGACCGGCTCGCCCGAACCCTCATCGAGCAGTACCGGGTAGCCGTGGCGGGCGATCCCGCGGTCGATCATTTCAAATCCCGTCAACCTTCGCTCGACTCCTTCTTCCCGTTGGCGCTCGAGCACGTCTCGACCGATAAAATCACCCTTGCTGAGCTTGACGATCCATTCCAGACCGGCCTCGAGAGGAGTTGTGGTGTGATCGATATCGTTTCCATACAGACACATACCGGCCTCGAGCCTCAGGGTGTCGCGCGCCCCGAGACCGGCCGGAAGGACACCCGCGTGTCGACCCTCTTCGAGAATCGCGCGCCACAGTGCAGGTGCAGCCGATGGCGTGACGTAGAACTCGAATCCGTCCTCCCCGGTGTATCCCGTGCGGGCGATCAGCGCAGGAGTGCCGGCGATTTCTCCGTGAACGAAACGGTAGTACTTGATCTCTTCGAGCTGATGTGAGCTCAGGGGCCGGGCGATCTCCAGCGCCTTCGGGCCCTGGAGAGCGAGCTGTGCGTACTCGTCCGAGCGGTCCACCACCTCGGCATCGTCCCGGTCGAGCGCAATGTCGATGAGGTAGGCGAAGTCCTTGTGGCGGTTTGCAGCGTTGACGACCAGCAGGTACTCGTCCTCGGCCATCTTGTGGACCAGAACATCGTCGACGAATGTTCCTTCCGGGTACATCAGACCGGTGTATTGAGCACGTCCGACAGTCATCTTCGAATGGTCGTTGCACGATACCAGCTGTACGAAGTCGGATGCGCCGGGGCCACGGACGACGATCTCACCCATGTGAGAGACGTCGAAAAGACCCGCCCGCTGCCGCACCGCCTGGTGCTCCTCGACGACGCCCGTGTACTGCACCGGCAGCTCGTATCCGGCGAACTCGACCATTCGTCCGCCGGCTACTCGATGTTCCTCGAAGAGAGGGGTTCTCTCCGGCTGACCGGACTCCTTCATCGACCCGTCATCCTCCTTTGGACCGCCCCCGCAGGGTATCATTGCGGACCCAGGTGAGTGTACCCGTCTCTTGAGAGTTGCGACACCCTTGGAAGAACACAGGAATGGGTAGGCGCAGCGGAGTACCATCCGGCCAAGCCGATTCTGCGACCGGAATACCTAGCCCGGACTATTCACCAATCTTCGGCTGCAAGGCCCGATGCACCGCACCCAGCGCCGTTTTCTCGCCTCGGGGTGCTCGACGTACTGTCACGTACGCCTCCGCGCCCCTCGGGTCGACAACGACCCTGGGCACGTCACCTCGAACCTTTCGCTTCGAACGCTGGTGAGAAGTACGGGCTAGCGCCCGCCGAACATCTTGGCGATGATTTCCTGCGCACGCTCGAGCTCTTCGGTGGGTGAATCGACCTGTGAGATCAGGTATCGATAGCGTTCGCCGAGCCGTTCGAGGTCATTGCTGCGGACCAGCTCGAGAAGCTTCTCGAGCGGCTCCCGACCGGCGCCCTTGGCTCCCACCCGCCCGATCTCGCGTTCGAGGATGACCCGCACCAGCGAAAGAACCTCGCTCTGTTCCTGGCGTCTTTCCGGTGCCGGTTCTCCCTCGCCATCGGGCGCCACGAAGGGTTCCTCGGGCGGCACCGCGGCCACGGCATCCGGCAAAACCTCGGCCGGAATCCGGCCGCTCGCTGCCTCGCCGGAAAAAAGGCCGTTCGGCAGCTCGCGCAGCTCCCGGCTGAAACGCCCGAGCATCAGATAGAGCTCCTTTTCGGAGGCGAAGTTCCCCACCAAACGCGCGTTACGATCGAGCTCGAGAGATTCCGATTCTTGGAGCATGATGTTGGCTTGGGCACCCCGTTCGAGGGTGATGGTCCGGGCGCGAACGCGCCACGCCGTGAGCTGTCCTGCGACAAAGCAGGAGTCCGCCGCCTGGACCGAGACCGCTTCCACCTGGACCTCGGGGTCGATGCGAACCGAACCGCTGCCTGACTCGATCAGCGAGTACACGCCGGAGTTCTGAATCACCAGGTTCCCCGGGGTGGAGATCGAAAGCTGGCCGTGCTCGTTAACCGTAATGTCGGTACCGTTGGGGATGATCATGGTAGGAAAATTCTTGGCCTCTTCCATTGGCTACCTCCCTCGCATCCGCGACGGCAGAGGATCGAAAGCCGGCGCGGGGGCGTTGCGGCCGCGAACCAAGAGCTCCTCGTGGCCGGTCCACTGGTAGTTCAAAATGTAGATCCTCGGATCGACCGGCTCCGGCTCATCGCTGCCCTCGGTCAGTACCCGCACTTCAAAGTGGAGGTGAGGAGACGTGCTCCATCCGGTGTTGCCGACCGTCCCAAGCTCCTCACCACGTCGGAGACGAGCACCGCGCCGCACGCTGATTTCCTGGAGGTGAGCGTAGATGGTGAGATAACGCTCTCCGTGAGCCACGACCACCACGTTTCCGTACCGCCACCAGCGAACGTTGCGCCGCAGAGGATAGCGACCGGCAAAGACCACGCGACCGCCCCCGACCGAGAGCACAGGGGTGCCCTCCCGCGCCGCGAGATCGATGCCCGAGTGGAAATCGACGGTATTGGTAAACGGTGAGGTGCGATTGCCGAACGGCGAAGTCAGCACAAAGGTGCCGATGGGCAAAGGGCAGATCGACGGCACCGCCTGCGCGAGGTCCTCGTTCGAGCGTGCAAAGCTCGCCAGCTCATCGGCGAGGGTGAGGAGGGCACGTGTGTCCGAATCGAGCTTGAGGGCCCTTTGGTCCGCCGATCGCGCCTCGGCGACCTGGAGCAGGCTCTCGGGCTGCTCGGGATAACCGCCGAGGCCCTCCGAATCCTGGGGCGAACCGAGAATCAGGCTCATCTGACGTTGCAGCGCCCGAGCGGACGCCACCTCGCGTTCGAGACGGTCGAGGGCCCGTGATCGTTCAGGCAGTTCTGCGAGTGTGCGGATCGGAGCCCAGTCGCCGACTCGGCCGTTTTTGGCTCGAACCGCTCGCCGCGAAATGGCAGAGCTTCGGCTGAAGCTTCCTGAAATACTATGTTTTGATGAGAACTTCTTTGAAGATTCCTTTTGGCCCGATTCAGCATCTCTCGGGTCATGTCAATACCAATCACCTTTCCT
>CBDTWX010000254.1:0-7960 GCA_965364305.1 uncultured Thermoanaerobaculia bacterium | reverse complement strand
TGGGCACGTCACCTCGAACCTTTCGCTTCGAACGCTGGTGAATAATCCGGGCTAGTGAGTCGCAGAGATTCCTTCACTCGTTCGCTGCGCTCGCTCTGTCGGGATGACAGCTCTGAAGACCTCGATCGCGTTGACACGACGGTGAGGCGTCGAAGGTGTCATTCCGAGCGAGGCCCGTGGCCGAGTCGAGGAATCTCTGGGGGTGATCAGGAGCGCCGCTCTCCCTCGCGGTTGCCTGAATTGAAGACCGCCGATGCAGCTGAATCTTGTCGCATTCAATGCACCTGCCACTGATGTCTGTCCCTGTTGGCTGTCGCTGCCACCTTTCCCTGAACACCGTCACTGACGGCTGCCGCCGCTTCCTGTCGTTGATCCTGATCGCCGTCGCTGGCGAGGGGGTACCAAAGAAGATCGAGCGATCTTCGATCGAGGAGGATGAGACCCTCCTGGTCGGCTCCGTTCAGCGTGATCCGCAGTGGAAGCTGAACTGGCGGATCGTGCAGTGGAGTCCACGAAGCGCCGTCATGGGTCCACCTGTAGAGACCGTGAGTCCAGGTGTCGGAGTCCTTGATGTCCTTCCCCGTGGTCAAGATTGCATAGACCTCGTCGTCCGGTGCCGTGACCAGCCGTGCCCGGATCAGATGCTCGACGGTCGGCAGGACGAGACGATCCAGCACCCTCCCATCGGTGTCGAATGTGATGAGCTCTTCCACCGCCGGTAACCAGAGACGGATCGTTCCGGCTCCGGGCAAAAACCCCCCGTACCCACTGTGTCGTTTGATGATCGACAGCGGAGACGGCGTGTCGGGGTACGTTGATCTTGCGAGCGATCTCCCCAGCGACTTTCCGGACGCGTCGAATCGATGGACGAGATCGTAGTCCTGACCCTCTGCGAGTTTCGCCACATCTGTTCCGAGGCACCAGATGTGGCCGTTCTCATCGCCGCGTATGTTCATGCAACGGATCGATCCGGTTGGTACGACGCGCAGCGTCCCGTCATTGTCGATTGAGGACGACCCGCCCCTTTTCCGTGGTCAACCAGTAGTAGTGATCGGCACCGTCCAGAGAAACCTCGAATCCATCGAGGTCGGCGACAAGGATCTCTCCCTCTTCGTCCGAGGCAAGGCAGACCGTACCGCAGAGCAAAATGAGCGCCGAGATCATGACGACGCGACGGGTGTTCACGAATCCACCTCCTCTTCGGGGTGTGCCGTTACGGTTGACGACCATGAGGACAATCGGTCACCGGGTTCGTACTTTTTACGAGGTCGGAGTTCGAGCCGTCTATCGGCGTGATCCGCGCACCGCCTGTGGCTGAGTAGGTCAATCAGATACTCCAGAACGCCACCAATCATCAGCGTCAGAGTCAGGGACAGCGGCAGTCAACTGCGGCAGCGTTCAGCGACAGCCAACAGGGACAGCTATCAGCAGGGACAGCGACCATCGTCAGTGGACAGCACCCCACCCGTGATTCCTCGGGAGGCACCGCGGAAGTAACGGCAAAGCCGTTATTGAGGATCCGCAATCAGGAGCAGCGGCAGGAGACAGCGGCAGCAAGCAGCGGCGGCGACCAGCGGCGGCGATCACAGGCGGCGAACAGCAGCCGATGGGGAACGCGACATGATCACCTCCGTGTCGTTCATGGGTGACGGGGTAGCCGGTGAGGTCGGTGGTGTCAAGGGCAAGCCGGCCTCGGAGGCCGGTCGTTCCGACCTCTGACACCACCGACATCACCGGCAGGGTGAAGGGCATGAACGACCCGGAGGTGAACATGTTCGAATCACTCCCCAACAGCAACCTCATCGCTCACCGCAAGGCCCCCGAAGCTACCGGCATTGCGCTGGCAATCGTCGCTGGGGTGCCGGCGCCGATCAAGAGCCTCGCCGATCAGGTCATCCGGTCAGCAGCGTCTGTGCCCGCGGACCTCGCAGAGGGCCACGGACGGATCGGAAGAGACCGTGCCCACCACTGGCGGATTGCCTATGCTTCCGCAAAGGAAGTGGACTGCCACCTCAGTCTTCTCTGCGTTTCCGGCGCAGTGCATCGCGGAAAGGCAATGACCGCCTTGCAGCTCTTCGACGAGGTTCGCGCAATGACCTGGCGACTGCTCCATCCGGACCCATGAAGAGGTTGCCCGGTTGAACTCCGTCACGGTTCTCGCCGCTGACGACTGTCGCGGACGCTGTCCCCTGCTTTCTGAATCTGCCGCTGTCAACTGGCTCTGCCGCCGTCTTTTGTCGGTGGATGCTGCCGCTGTCACCTGTTGCTGATCCTCAAACACCCCTGTATTGAACGCGCTAAGGTCTGTTTTCCACAACACGCGAAGTTTCATAGGAGCGACAGGTGATCAGCGGCAGCGGGATGTGCACGCGAGACGCATGCACCACAAAAACTGATCTGAGGATGGGTGGCAAATCCGCAACCCAAAGTTTCAGGGAAGAGTGGGCGGGTGGGCGGGAACCAAAAACTAAAAACTAAAAACCGTTGCTCCGTCAGGAGCAACCAGTCGTCCCCCCACACGAATCGCACTTCAGGCAGGTGCCGTTGCGGACCAGGGTGAGGGCGCCGCACTCGGGGCATGGATCGCCCTCGTAGCCCATGTATCGGGCCTGTTGTGCCGCGGCATGGTCCTTGCTGAGCGAGGCGCGACCGGCCGCGGCGGGGGCCGCCTTCTCGGAGATCGCGCCTCCATCACTTTGACCGACAGCGATCGGGTGAACCTCGGCCATGTCGTCATCGTCGTGCGGCAGCTTGTGCTGTTCGGAACCGGTGCCGACCGCGTCGTGACGCAGATCCTCCAACGACACCTGGGCGAGATCGTCACGATCGAGGTAGGTGATGGCGAGCTCGCGGAAGACATAGTCGATGACCGAGGTCGCCATCTTGATGCGGTCGTGACCGCCGACCATGCCCGAGGGCTCGAAGCGGGTGAAGACGAATGCGTCGACATACTCCTCGAGCGGCACTCCGTACTGCAAACCGAGCGATACGGCGATCGCGAAGCAGTTCATGAGCGACCGGAAGGCTGCCCCCTCGCGGTGCATGTCGAGGAAGATCTCACCAACCGAACCGTCATCGTACTCTCCGGTGCGGATATAGACCTTGTGCCCGCCCACCGAGGCCTTCTGGGTGAAGCCTGTGCGCCGGCCCGGGAGGCGGTTGCGGCGCGCCTGGTAGCGGATCACCACCCGTTCGGCCATGGTTTCAGCCACCTTTGCCGGATCGCCCGTGGCGACCGCGTCGATCAAAGCCTCTTCCTCCTCGACATTCAAGGCGATGCCGAGCGGCTGGCTGAGCTTCGACCCGTCTCGATACAGCGCTACCGCCTTGAGCATTTTCTGCCACGCCAGGTAGTAGGCGCGTTTGATGTCGTCAAGGGTGGCTTCAGCCGGCATGTTGATGGTCTTGGAGATGGCGCCCGAGATAAAGGGCTGCGCGGCGGCCATCATCAGAATGTGCCCCTCATAGCGAATCGAGCGGGTACCGTGTCGTCCGCATCGGTTGGCGCAGTCGAAGACCGGCAGGTGTTTCTTCTGCAGGTGCGGCGCCCCCTCGACGGTCATGCGGCCACAGGACCAGGTATTGGCGGTGTCGATCTCTTCCGGGCTGAACCCGAGGCGCGCGAGGACATCCAGGTTCCAGTCGCCGATCTCCTCGTCGGAGAGCCCGAGACTCTTGAGGTTCTCCTCGCCCACGACATGCGGTGCGAAGGCGTTGGAAATTTCGAACGAGGTGGCCAGCGCCGATTCCACGCGGCCGATGATCTCGTCGGTGAAGCCCTTGCCCCTGAGCGCTTCGTGATTGATTGTCGGGCAGCCGTCGAGGGTGCCGTGGCCGATGGTGTAGGCCACCACATCGTCGATCTGTTCGGGGGAATATCCGAGGGTCTTCAGCGCCGCCGGGATACCCTGGTTGATGATCTTGAAGTAACCACCGCCGGCCAGCTTTTTGAACTTGACGAGCGCGAAGTCGGGCTCGATGCCGGTGGTGTCGCAGTCCATGACCAGACCGATAGTCCCGGTCGGTGCCAGCACCGAGGCCTGCGCGTTTCGGAATCCGTGCTCGGTTCCGAGCTCGACGGCCCGATTCCAGACGTCGCGGGCCGCTGCGATGAGATCGGGCGGAGTCGTCTCTGCAGAAAGTCCTTCGGGTTTGATAGTCAAACCTTCGTACATTTCCGCTGGGGCGTCGTAGGCGGCCCGGCGGTGATTGCCGATGACCCGCAGAACGTGCTCGCGGTTTTGCTCGAAGCCCGGGAAGGGCCCGAGTTCCGAGGCCATCTCAGCCGATGTGGAGTAGGCCTCACCGGTCATGATTGCGGTGATCGCGCCGCAGATCGAGCGGCCCTTGTCGGAATCGTACGGGATGCCCATGCGCATCAGCAGCGAGCCGATATTTGCGAAACCGAGGCCGAGGGTGCGATAGCGGTGGCTGAGCTCGGCGATGCGACGGCTGGGGAAGGAGGCCATCAAAACCGAGATCTCGAGGACGATCGTCCACAGCCGCACGGCATGACGGAATGTCTCGATATCGAAGGTGCCGTCCTCACCGAGAAACCGCACGAGATTCAATGACGCCAGGTTGCAGGCGGTGTCGTCGAGGAACATGTACTCCGAGCACGGGTTGGATGCGTTGATCCGACCGTCAACCGGACAGGTGTGCCACTCGTTGATCGTGTCGTCGTACTGCAGCCCGGGATCTGCACACTCCCAGGCGGCGAGGGTGATGTCGCTCCACAGCTTGGCTGCCGGCACTTTCTTGGCGACCCCGCCATCGGTTCGGTTGACCAGGGTCCAGTCACGGTTGACCTCGAGGGCGTCGAAGAAGGCATTCGGCACCCGCACGCTGTTGTTGGCGTTCTGCCCCGATACCGTGTAATAGGCGTCCGAATCCCAGTCTGTGTCGTACTCCTCGACCGGGTAGATGCGCACACCCTGGGCTGCCAACTGGAGAACCCTCTGGATGGAGCCGTCGGGCACGCCCCAGCGCCGGGCCGCCGCGATGCGCCCGCGCAGCTCCGGGTTGTCTCCGAGGTCCATCACCGGTTCGGCCGACGACTCGGGATAGCACGCATCGAGGATCCCTTGGAGCTGTCGCCGCAAGAGACGCGAACCGGCTACCAGTGCTGCGACCTTTCGCTCCTCGACCGCCTTCCACGAAATGAACTCTTCGACATCGGGGTGGTCGAGATCGAGACAGACCATCTTCGCGGCGCGCCGAGTGGTTCCGCCGGACTTGATGGCGCCGGCCGCGCGATCGCCGATCTTGAGGAACGACATGAGGCCTGACGATCGGCCCCCTCCCGACAGCGGTTCACCGTGCCCCCGCAGTTTTGAAAAATTCGTTCCGGTGCCGGAGCCATACTTGAAGAGCCGCGCCTCGCGGACCCAGAGGTTCATGATCCCGCCGTCGTTCACCAGATCGTCACTCACCGATTGGATGAAGCAGGCGTGCGGTTGCGGCCGTTCGTAGGCGCTCGACGAGGTCTTGGGCTTGCCGGTCTTCGGATCCGCGTACCAGTGTCCCTGGGCGGGGCCGGTGATTCCGTGGGCCCAGTGCAGGCCGGTGTTGAACCACTGCGGCGAGTTGGGTGCCGCCACCTGAGCCGCCAGCATGTGGCAGAGCTCGTCGTGGAAAGCCTGCGCGTCGGATTCGCTGTCGAAATAGCCGTATTCTTTGCCCCAGTGCGTCCAGCAGCCGGCCAGGCGATCAAAGACCTGTCGCGCATCCCGCTCGGATCCGGTGACAGGTTCACCACTTTCGCTGACCTCCGGATTACCGTCGTCATCGATCTGCGGAACGCCCGCCTTGCGAAAGTACTTTTGGACCAAAACGTCGACCGCCACCTGCGACCACGTTTCTGGGACTTTGACCCCATCCATGGCAAAGACCACGCTGCCATCGGGGTTTCGGATCTCGGAGGATCGCTCGACGAATCTAATGCCATCGTAGGGGTCGTGCCCGGCGCGTGTAAAGCGACGCGTGACCTTCATGTGGTGCCCTCGACCTCCCATAAAAATGGCCGCTTTCCGGCGTAAATTTCCCCTGCGATACTCGTTTCGGAGCACCGGTTCGCGGAATCAACTCAACAGACTTGCACCACTATATATGGGGTTCCCGGGGCTTGTCAACACTACATCTTGGGGTTCTTGGAGCTTTTTTTGGAGGCCGGAAGTGATGAAAAAAGAGACACTTCCGACGATCCCCTTCGACTCATTTCGCCTCATCAGCTCTCGTCTCGGAATCGGACCCCAAGCGGAGACAAGAAATGCGGTGTGACTCCTTTTCCAGCTTCGGTTGCAAGCGACGAGATACGGGTTCACAACCAAAGACACCATTCAGGCGTATCGATCCCGAATCCGCGGGATGAGGTAGTCGGAAAAGCCACGGTCAAGGTCGTAGCGCGGATCGAGGCCCCAATCAGTGCGCGCGGCGCGATCGTCGACCGCCGCCGGCCAGCTGTCGACGATTGCCTGGCGCTTGACGTCCGGTTCAAAGGTGATCCGGGCGTCGGGGAAGCCGGCGACTACCAACGATCGAATCTCCTCCGCCGACGGATTGAACGCGGTGATGTTGTACACCCTCTGACCGAGGCGATCTCGGTCCGCCCGTGCCAGCTGCACCAGCGCGTCGACCGCGTCGGGCATCACCATGAACGGGATCCGGGTGTCCGGCCGCACGAAGCACGCGTAGGCCTCGCCTCGAGCCGCGGCGTGCACCATCTCCGGCGCGAAATCGGAGGTGCCCCCTGACGGGACCGTAACCGCCGAGATCAAACCCGGAAATCGAATCGCCCGATAATCCACCTTGCCGGAGAGAGTTTCGGCCGCGAGCTGCTTGTAGTGGTCTGCGTAGTAGCGGCCGACATGCTCGCAGTACAGCTTGTTGCATCCGTACATGGTGGTCGGGTTGTTCCACTTGTGCTCCGGCACTGCCCCGGCCGCCGACTTCGTTTCGAGGTTCGGAAGACCGTAGGCCGCGATGGACGATGGGTAGAGGAAGATAACGGCTCGACCGTGAGACTCGCCTTGCGCCTGGGCGAAGTCGAGCAGCTTGAGGGTGCCTTCCACGTTGACCTGGTGGCCCGTCAGCGGCGTGAACTCGGCGCGCGTGGAGAGGATGGCGGCGAGGTGATAGACCGTGTCCACGAGGTACTCGGAGAGGATCCTCTCGAGCAGGTGGGTCTCGAGGATCGAACCGACATACTCCTTCTCGACCCGCTGGGCGAGGCTGGAGTCGAGGGGGTTGAGATCGATGGTGATGATCGAGGTGTCGCCCTCGGAGCTGAGCCGTTCGACCAACCCGTGGCCGATCTCGCCGCCGGCTCCGGTGATCAGGGTCACGTGTTTACGCATGTGTCGCTCCTCCGAAGGCCAGATTCGTTGACGGGCCGAGTGCTGTCAAGAGCGCTTTTCGCTTCGACGAGGATAGTGCCACCCTTCACATTGTTCGCCCGAGAGGCGCGAACAGACTCGATGGCGCTGATATCAAACAGTGTAATGGGTGACACCTGTGTCGCCGATGCCTCAGGGCGCGTCTCGTTGCCGAGTGCTAGCCCGGACTATTCACCAGCGTTCGAAGCCAAAAATTCGAGGTGACGTGCCCTGGGTCGTTTTCGACTCGAGGGGCGCGGAGGCGTACTTGACGGTACGTCGAGCACCCCGAGGCGAGAAAACGGCGCTGGGTGCGGTGCATCAGGCCTTGCAGCCGAAGATTGGTGAATAGTCCGGGCTAGGTCTGCGCGGTTCAAACGTCTTCGCCGTCCGGCGCATCGAACAGAAAGGGCACGGAAGCGGGGACGGAGAAGGATTCGGGAGCGGAACCGCGAAAACGGGAAATTCCGAACCACCTCACATCGATTTGCGTACTTGAGGTTGGGTCGCCTGAATGACGGAGGAAGAGAATGGCCAAGGTACTGAGATTTCTCGTGATCATCGTGGTGGTGGCGGGCGCGGCGGGT
>CBDTWX010000253.1:0-8012 GCA_965364305.1 uncultured Thermoanaerobaculia bacterium | reverse complement strand
GAGATTGGCGTCGGTCAACAAGAGCCCCAAAAACAGCTCGGATCCGAACTCGCGGCTGAGAAGCATCGTGTTCTTCCCGATCCAGCCAAGCCCTGCGCGTGCCGCCCACTCCCGTTCGAGCACCGGCGCGGTGTCGACGGTGACGCGCCACAGTACGCCAGGCTGCTTCTCCGCGAGCCACCGACCGAGCTTGACGAGTTTCCTTTTCAGGATTCGGTGGTAGTCCCGTCCCCACGCATACCGCGAAACCCATGCCCGCCCGTCGTCGCTGGAGAACGAGCTCGAGTCCGGCAGGGCGGTGTGATAGCTCATGGCGACCGCCACCACCGATCGGCAACCAGGGAGGAGTTTCCGAGGATCTGAACGAATTGTCCGGGTGATGGCCATATACGCCATCTCGCCGTGCATACCGCGCTCGAGCCAGCGATCGAGTGAGGATCTGGATTGCGCAGCTCCCGCGACGGCAACTCCGACGAGGTCGAATCCCACCTCGAGTGCCCGGCGCTTGAGGTCTCCGGTCAGGCTCTTCACGTGCAAAGAGTAGCTCATTGCATGGTATGTGTCGGTTATGCTTGGGATTGGAGGGGTTCGTGCGACCTGATAGATCACGGAGCAAGAGCGTCGCAGCGCCTACCTGGCCGCAAACCTTCGTGCGGGGTTCCCTGAGCGCGGTCCTCGTGGCGGGTTTGGTGTCGGCCGGACTCGATTTGCTGGTCGGTCCGACCGACGCGCTGGCCAAGGACAACCCACCGATGGGAATCATCGCCGTGTCGGCGGGGGATGTCGTGGTGCTCGTCGAACCGGCGTCCGGCGCCCAGAAATCTCTCTCGTCCGGACCGGTCGGCTGGCTTTTCCCCGCTCCCGGCGGCACCCTCTTCGCTCCCGATCTGGTTCACGGTAAGACCACCGTGATCAACCTTCTGAGTCTCGCGACCGAGACCCGGATCGACGGCGTGACAATGCCGTATTTTGGCATCCGCGCCGATCGATATGTGGTCCTCGCCCGTGACATCTTGATAGTGAGCTACCCGGAGAGGGCCCTCGTGACCCGGATTGACATCGGATTCGAGCGCCCTTGGCAGGTCGAGGTTCTCGCTGAAGACACCGTTCTCGTTGTCTTGGAACGATCTCCCGAAGGGGGTGAGAATGCCGTCCTGTCAATCGTCAAGCTCGACGAGGGCAAACTCGTCTATCGGCGGCCGCTGTCCAGTGACATCAGGCACTTTTCGTTCTCGCCCGCGCTGGGTGTGATGGCCCTGGCCGACCCGGAGGGAGGGCGTGTGCTGCTGTCGCATCCCGAGACCCTGGCCACCGCGGCCGAGTTCAAGGTGTCGGGCCGACCCGTCGATCTGGCCTTTGTGGAACATGGTTCTACGCTGGCCGTAGCGATCGAGAGGCAGGACGGAGGGGGCGAGCTCGCGATCTGGAAGATCAAACCCGACAAGAAGGACACTTTGCAGCGCAAGAAGGAGTGGACGGTGCCGCTGTCGGGCGCTCCGGTGCGGTTGGTGAGATCACCCGATGACCGGCACGTGGTAGTCGGGCTGGAGACCAAGGAGCTGCAGATCGTGAGAATCGAAAAGCGACAGGCAACGCGCCTCTTCGAGCTGCCCGATGTGCCGCGGGACGTGGTGTGGTGTGATCCTTTGAGGGAAGGCCCCTTGCTTCCCGATTGGTCCGATGACGATCCGCCCACACTCGATCTCTCCGGAGGCTGATTCGGCAATTCCCACCACCCGCGATGCTCGATCCGCCCTCCCACCCTGAGTCAATTTCTGATTTCTGAATTTTGAATTCTGAATTTCCGCCCACCCACCCGGATTGCCCACAAATCCCAACGTTCCAACGTTGAACGTTTCCACGCTCGAATGTTCCACCCACCCACCCGAATTCAACGCAGGGGCGCGGAGGGGCAGAGACGCAGAGGGGTTATCTGAGAGGGGTTCCACTCGGGCCCTGAAGGACCCGCCTTCAAAACAATCGCGGATCGTCGATCCAGGTTGTCATCCCGACCGAGAGAGCGGAGCGAACGAGTGGAGGGATCAATGGGCGAAATTCGGATGGGCGGCCTTTGCGTCTTAGCGTCTTAACGTTGATGTGTGGGCGGGCAGTCTCCCTTTCTTCCTCTGCCCCCCTTCTCCCCTGCACCGAGTGAGCGGGGGAATCCGTACGGCCGTATTGCCTTGGGTAGGAGGGGGGCAAATCCGACGTCCAAGTTGGGGGAGGCTCAACACTAAACACTCATCACTAAACACTCAACGCTCTATCGACTCTACCCGCCCGTTTGCATTTTTTCGGTCCGTCAGGCTTTTGGATCGCCCTCGCCCGCCGGCTTCTTTCTCGGTCTCCGGCGGCGACGACGCTTGCGGGGCTTGGCCTGCTCGTCGCTTGATCCTCCCCCGGATGGTCCTCCGCCGGATCGTCCCGCTGGGCGGTGGCGTGGCTCTCTCCGGCGCGGCGGTCTTTCATATGGCCGCACCTCGGCGAAGAGGGAGTCGTCGGCAAATTCGGTGGGCAGCTCATAGCCCACGTATCTCTGAATCGCGTCGAGGGAGTAAATGTAGTCCTCGCAGGCGAGGGTGATCGCCTTGCCCTCCGCTCCCACGCGCGCCGTGCGGCCGATACGATGAACATAATCCTCCGCATCTTGCGGCAGGTCGTAGTTGATGACGTGGCTCACTCCTTCGATGTGGAGTCCGCGGCTCGCCACGTCGGTGGCGACGAGAATCGGCAGCTTGCCGTCCCGAAAATCGTCGAGTACCCGCAGGCGTTTGGTCTGGACGACATTTCCGGTGAGACCGCGCGCCACGTAGCCATGGCGACGGAGGTCGTCCACAAGCCGCTGCGCCCGGTATCTCGTGTTGACGAAGATCATCGTGCGCGAGCTGCCCTCCCGTTCGAGCACGCCGAGCAAGAGCGACAGCTTCTCCCGGGTTGCCACGTGATACAGCACCTGGTGGATCGTATCCGGCGTCAACTGCTCGGCACTGACCACGATCTCTACCGGGTCGTTCATCTGCCGCCAACCGAGCGTCATGACTCGTTGGGAAAGAGTGGCGGTGAACATCATCGATTGACGGTCCTTGGGGTGGGGTGTTCGCCGCAGGAGCCACCGCAGATCGTCGGAAAACCCCATGTCGAAAAGACGGTCGCATTCGTCGATGACCACCACTTCGGTCTGACGCAACGAGTACGAGCCCTTCTTGTGGTAGTCGATCAAACGTCCCGGCGTACCGATCAGGAGATCGGTGCCGCGTTCGAGGATTTCCCTCTGTTTTCGGTAGTCGAGCCCGCCAAAGACGACGTGAGTGCGGATGCCCGCGTGGTGGCCGAGCCCCTCCGCATCGCTGGCGATCTGGACGGCAAGCTCGCGCGTCGGTGCCACGATCAGCGCCCGCGGGGTTTCCGGGGGAGAGGGTCGTGGCGTTCGGAGGATGTGGGTGAAGATCGTCAACAGGTAGGCGGCAGTCTTGCCCGATCCGGTCTGCGCCTGAGCCACAACGTCGCGTCCTTTCAGCGACAACGGCAGGACCTCGGCCTGGACTCGAGTCAACTGGGTGAAGCCGTGATCAACCACGGCCTGTTGGATGGATTCCGGAAGGTCGAGCTCGTCGAAGGTGTGGTCGGAAAAAAGAGGAGATCCTCTTTGGAAATCAGTCATAGACCGCGATTCTACCTCGGTTTTTCGCCGGGAATCGTCATGGGGGTTGTGGTGGTTGTCAGATGAGACTGGCAACCGCATTTCGCGGTACACTCGTGAATGTTCGATGAGCCGGGCATGCCCGGGCCGTGGATGCAGGTGGATAGCACCTGTCGAAGGCAATGGCCGGGCGATAGACGGGACGGAAAATTGGTGAATGAAACGTTGAGGCGAGGGGCGATCGTGTTCGTGATTGTGGCCGCTGCATCTGCGGTTGCCGCAGACGAACGCCCGATCGACCAGGGCGCAGAGCTACCGAAAGGTCTGGAGTCATACCTCGAGGCTCGGGTGCTCGAGGCGAACGGACGGTTTCGCGAAGCGCTGGACGCCTACGCACGTGCCGTAAGCGAGGCGCCGGAGGTCAGCGAGGTCCGACTGGCTTATGCCAACCTCCTGGTCAACGTCAGCATGGGGGATCGAGCGGTGAGGCTCCTCGAGGAGAGGGAGGATCTCGGTCCGGAGGGCCTGCGGGTCAAGGGGCTGGCCTTAGCCCAGCTTGCAGAGCGAAATTCCGATCTCGTGGAAAAGGCCGAAGCCGCGCTGCGCGAGGCCGTCGCAGCCGAAGAGAACGATTCCATCGTCCTGTATTCATTGGCCCAGATTCTCCTTCGCCAAGACAAGTCTGCGGAGGCGGAGGAGATCGTAGCCGGGTTGCGGCAGGATCGGCCGACCAATCCACGCCTGATAACGGCGCACGCGGATATTCTTCGCGACTCCGGGCGATTGGAGGAAGCTGCCGAGCTCTACACCCAGTGCTCGGTCGGTGGACCATTCGCTCCAACCTGCCGGGAAAAACTCGTCGAAGTCCTGATGGAGCTCGATCGGCCCGGAGAGGCCGGCGAGCTGATGCTGGGCTGGTTGAGCGACCTCGATCTCGACTCGCTGATGCGCGCTGCGGGTCTCCTCTGGGAGGGCGGTCGTTATGACAAGAGTCTCGAAACGGTGCAACGCGTCCTCGAGCGCGCTCCGGATTCACGGCGAGCGCAGACCCTGGAGGCGCATCTCTTGTCGAATGTCGGGCGTCATGACGAGGCGATGGTTCGATTGCAGCGGCTGCTCAAAAAGGACCCCGAAAACCTCGATTTGATGCTCGCCATGGCCTGGTCCACGAGCCTTAGCGGGAGACACGAAAAGGGGCGCACCTGGCTCGACCGCGCCTGGACGCAGGCACAGAAGGCAGCGGACTCGAACCAGTCCGTCAGGTGCGCTTTGACCGCGGCGCGGCTCGAGCTACTCGCCGACAACCCGATGGTGGCCAGAGAGTGGCTCGATCGAGTGCAGGATGTCGAATCCGCCGGTGCCGACTACGTTCGTCTGTTGGCTGAGACTTTTCGCAGTCAAGAACAATGGGAAGATGGAATTTCCGCCCTCGTTCGCATTCAACCGCGTCTTCAAAAACGAGCGCAGCTCGAGGCCGAGGTCCTGGAGGCGGAGTTCCTGTTGCGCACCGGGGACTCGCGCGCCTGGAGGAGGCTGCGGCCGATTCTCGACTCCGACCAGCCTGTAAGCGTTTTTCTCGGGCTGCAGATTCTGCAGATCCTCGAGCGATGGGAGGACGTAGAGCGTGAGTCTGCCTCGGCCATCCGGCGGATAGGTGAGGGACGTGATCTCCTCTTCACACGCGCAGCTGCGCTCGAACGCATGGGCCGGGTGGAGGAGGCTGAACAGCTCTTCCGCCGACTGGTCGACGACGAGCCTGACGACGCGAACGCCGCCAACTATCTGGGCTATATGTGGGCCGACCGCGATGTGAACCTCGACGAGGCACTGGAGCTGATCACCCGCGCGGTCGCGCTCGACCCCGAGAACTCGGCCTATCTCGACAGCTTGGGCTGGGTCCACTACCGGCTCGGTGATACCGAGCAGGCCGAGCACTGGCTCCGTCGCGCGGTCGATCTCGGAGGCGATCTCGGGGATGGCACGATCTACTGTCATCTCGGGGAGGTGCTTCTCAGCAGCGGCCAGCCCGATGAGGGCCGTCGCTATCTCCTTTTAGGGCTCGATATGGGATGTGAGGACCCGGATCATGTTCGACAGCTGCTCGAACAAACGGATGACCAGCCCTGAGCCTCCTTTCATTCCGTTTGACCGCGACTTCGACTTCGAAATCTCGGGTCCGGTCGTGAGTCGCTCGGGTCTTTGCCGGCGGATGTCGTCCATGGCGGGAGTGATAGTCGCGCTCGTCGTCGTCGCTGGCTGCGCGACGACCTCCGGCCACATGCGAATCCTCGACCTGGAGGCGGCCAGGGAACGCCTCGGGCGCCCGATGACGGACGATCCCGCGGTGCTCTATCGCCTTCGAGTCCCATCGTCCGGGGGCCTTCGGCTTGCCGTGATGACCAGCGGCGACCGTGGGCGTCTCACGGTCTCCGAGCCGTTCGGGTCAGCCGTTTCGTTGACCGCTTGGAGCGGCTCCGAGCGGCCGACCTTCTTCGATCTGAGGCATGGCTGCCGGGTCGAGGCCGCCGATCTCGAGCAAGCCCTGGGTGTCCCGGCGATGCCCCTGCCTCAGGCCATTCGATTGATGTGCGGCAGGTTGCCCGCCATCGAGGGTGATCAGGTCACCGAGACCGCGGACGGTCGCTTGTTGGTGACTGGGCGGGGATGGAGCGCTCGAGTGACTGTGGCGGCGGAGCCGTGGCGGGTTGTCGAGGTCGAGGAGGCGGGCAATGATGACGTCGGTTGGCGTCTCGAGCTGAGCGACCACAATGTTTATCCGAGGTCGATTCGGCTCGAGAGGAACGGCGGTGGTTGGGCCGAGCTCGAATTGGTAGGCCTGGAGTGGAATCAAACTGCCCAACTACCGCCCTTGCCCGATCTTCCGCCGTGCGTTTTCAAGGATCCCGAGTGACTCGTCTGGCCGTTTCCGCACCGGCAAAGATCAACCTCCACCTGCAGAACCTCGGTCGGCGGTCCGACGGGTATCATGAACTCTGGACCCTCTTCCAGAGCATCGATCTCGCCGACGAGCTCTTCGCCTCACCGACAGACGACGGATCTCTCGAGCTTCGGATCGAACCGGAGGGTGCGGTGACCGGCGGCGAGGACAACATCGTTCTCCGTGCTGCGGCAGCCCTCCGCGGATGGTCGAACGTGGGGGCGGGGGCGAGTCTCGAACTTCACAAGAATATTCCAGTGGCGGGCGGTCTTGGCGGAGGATCGGCGGATGCGGCCGCGACGCTGATCCTTCTCGACAGCTTGTGGGATCTGGGTTTGGGTAATTCCGATCTGGTGGATCTGGCCGCGGACCTCGGCTCGGATGTTCCGTTCTTCCTCCACGGTGGGCTCGCCGTAGGCGTCGGGCGTGGCGAAGAGGTCTATCCGTTGCCGGATCTCGAGACATTTGACATTGTCGTGGCATCACCGAGGATTCAGGTGCCGACCGCCGAGGTCTTTGATCGCCTGGCGCCTCGGTTGACCTCGAGTGGGCTGGACGCTACTGTAGACGCCTTCGCGACGGGTGCGCCCGGCGGCCACCGGGGGATCCCGCCGTGGGAGGATTTCTCCAATGAGCTCGAGTCGGTGGTGGTCGAGGGTTGGCCTGAGGTGGGCCGGGTCGTCGACGCGTTGTGGGCAACCGATCCGTTGCACGCCGCGGTGACGGGTTCCGGCGGATCGGTGTTTGCGATCTATCCGGATCCGCAGCGCGCATCCGATGCGGCGGCTGCACTCGGAGATCGGTGGCGGGTTTTCGTTGGGTCAACGCTGACCCGCGATCGGGCTCGACTGGCGGTGCGGAGTGTGGGTGGCTCGACGAGGTGAAAAGAGCGGATTGAAGGAGGAGTGAGGATGGAAGTGACCGAGGTTCGCATCAGCCCGGCAAAGGGCGGAAAGGTCCGCGCCTTTGCAAGCGTGGTCTTCGACGACTGTTTCATCGTCAACGACCTGCGCGTGATCGAAGGACGAGAGGGCCAGGTCTTCGTCACCATGCCGGCAAGAAAAACGCGCAACGGACAGATGCGCGACACCGCACATCCCCTCAACAGCGCGACCCGCGAAATGATCGAGCGGCGGGTGCTCGAAGAGTTTGAATCGGCTCTGCAGAGCAGGATCGTTTCGAGACGTGCGGGACGCGGCCCCGATGGCGAGGCGGTCAAACAGTCGCCGATGGACCGGCTTTCGGCAAAACTGTTCAATGAGGAATTCTGGACTGCCGATCTCCCGGAACGCGACTCCGGAAGAGACTGAAGACCACGTCATCGACTGGTCAGGGATTGAGAAATGCAGTGCCGATCGGTGTCTGATCGATCCCCGGAGCGGCCGGGAATCGGGTATACTCTGCGGCGCTTGGGGCGTCGGCAAGTGGTAAGCC
>CBDTWX010000252.1:0-8019 GCA_965364305.1 uncultured Thermoanaerobaculia bacterium | reverse complement strand
GGGCAACCGCCCGGGTCTCCCCGACACCCAGCGGCACCCATCCACCCATCATCGTGTCACGCATCCGCACCTTCTGAAGGGGGGGCACCCAGGTTCTGTGGCCGCTCGACACCATGCCCCTGGCGTGGCCGGTGCTGTTCATCATCGACCCGCTGATCACGCTACCGATCGTCGTCGGCGTTTCGGCGGCGTGGTTCTCGAGCAGAAAGGGCTCCCTCGGGCATCGTCTGAACGCCGCCGGCCTCGTCATCGCAATGGTCTATTTGGGCTGGGCGTTTGGCGCCCGGGAGCTCGTCAACCACGGTGTCCGGCAACGGCTCGAGGCGCAGGAGGTGCGCTACGAGCGGCTGATCTCCAGCCCGGCCCCGTTCAACACTTTCCTGTGGCGGTTCGTGGGGATGGACGGCGATCGGTACTTCGAGACCTATGCCTCGATCTTCGACGGCGACGAGGCTCTGGTCGTCGACCACTATCCGCGGCATCTCGATTTGCTTGACGGCCTCGAGGAACACCCACCCGTCGCCAAGCTCCGTTGGTTCACCCGCGGCTGGTACGCCGCGAGCCGGATCGGAGACGACATCGTGATGACCGACCTCCGTATGGGGTCGGAGCCGAACTACGTGTTCAGCTTCACCGTTGCGATGGCCGCCGAGCCGGGTCCGATCCCGGTCCGTGACGTGCAACGGGAGGCCGCCATCGACTGGCGAGACCTCCGGTGGGTGTGGCAGCGGATCTGGGAGCCGGTGCCACGGTGACGGAGGTCGAGATCAAAAGGTGCGTGGCACGGGGGTTTTGGTGTTGTGGTCATCCCACGGGATCTGACCGCATCGGTGCCGCACTTGTGCTACACTTCGATGGGGGGGCGGGATGCCGGCAAAGAACCCGAGAATCAGCGCGGTGATCGACGTGGGGCTCTGGAAATGGCTGCGCTCGAAGGCAAAACGTGAGGGCATTTCGGTGTCATTGGTGGTGCGTGACATCCTGATGCGCGTGCGTGCAGAAGAGGAAGAGCAGTATTGGTCGGCTGCGGGCGAAGAGCGTCTCGGTAGCTTCTCCCGTGATGGTGCTCTGGGGCACGACGACGTCTGGGGCTGAGGGTGCGCGCGTACCGGCTGCTCTACCACCCGCTCGTGTTGTCCCGGGACATGCCTCGACTTGATGCGCCGACCCGAAAGCGGATACGAGGAGCGATAGAGCACAAGCTGACAGAGCATCCCGAAGCATCTGCAAAACCGCTGGCCCACACCACTCAGCGTTTGTGGTCGTTGCGGGTCGGTGATTGGCGCGTGGTGTTCGCGCTGCGGGAGACGGAGGTTTGGATCCTGAAGATCGGTCACCGGCGCGATGTGTATGAAGAACGCGCGTATCGGGAGCCGCCGGACGACCTTTCGGTGTCGGAGCCTAATGGGTGCCAGGTCCGCAGTTCCGTAGTTATGAGTCGATAACTACAGAACTGCGGACCTGGCACGGATGCACCTAGCTGTGGATCTGACGCCCTATGGAAAGCCAGCCCTTCGGAAGGGCTGCCTTCCCACAGGGCTTGGAAAACCCGCGGCGGGTTTTCCACAGCTCCACAGCTTCGACGACGACGAAGTTCATTCTTCTCGAATTTGGGCTTGACTCTCCATAGAGGCACCTTTTCAGCACATCAGGTGTAGACAATTGATTGCGCAAGCTCCACCTTGTCTATGTAGAAACCATCAACGAATGAAGGGGAGTTTGCCATGAAAGCCGCGTCTGCCTATTTGATGGGCTTGGTTCTGTTTGCGGCCGTCTCGGGAATCTCGCAGGACCGTGTCGAGCTCGTCGACCCGTTCGAGGTCTGGGTCTCAAACCCGGCGCCGCTGACCAAGAGAAGCCTGCTCAAGGTGGTGCTGTATGACAACGGCCCGCTGGTCAACTGCCCCGGCTGCGGCGCAGGCGGCGCCGATGAAAGCCAGGTTCAGACGTTTCTGGGGATGAACACCATCGGTTTCAGCACCCAGTTCTCCCTCGGCTACTCGGTTGCCGACGACTTCGCCGTCACCGATGCGGCCGGCTGGGAGATCGACAACATCACCTTTTTTGCCTACCAGACCGGCTCCAGCACGATCTCGACGATCACCGGAGTCTACGTTCAGATCTGGGACGGGGACCCCAGCGCGGGAGGCACCATCGTGTGGGGCGACCTGACGACCAACCGCCTCCTGACCACGGGGTGGTCCAACATCTACCGCGTGATCGACACCGCCAGCGGCGACACCAACCGGCCGATCATGGACATCGTCGCCACCGTCGGCACCACCCTCGCCCAGGGTACGTACTGGGTGCAATGGTCGACCGACGGCACGCTCACGTCCGGTCCCTATGCGCCACCGATCACCATCAACGGCCAAACCACGACCGGCAACGCGCTCCAGTTCAGGACGTCGTGGCACGCAATGCTCGATAGCGGCTCATCGACGCCGCAGGGCCTGCCCTTCATTATCGACGGCAGCGTCGGCCCCGTCGACTTCGGCCCGCTGTATGCCGTGGACGACGACACGGACAGCCTGTACAGCGTCGACCGTTCAACCGGTGCCGCGACCCTGGTGGGTTCCTGCGGCGAGGACCTGTCCTACAGCGGTCTGGCCTGGGATTCCTGGCGCAGGAAGATGTACGTCTCCGACGTGACGCTGGGGGGTGGCTGGGGGCTTGGCACAGTGAACCTGGCCACCGGCGCGGTCACCGTTGTCGGGGGCCACGTGAATTCGATCGATATTGGGGGTCTGGCATTCGACTCGACCAACGACGTGCTCTACGGCGCGGACAACAGTTGCGACGGTCTGGCCACGATCGACCGGATGACAGGTGTGTCCACGTGCATAGGCCCCTGGTTGACCACAACCAACATCCTTGGCCTGGCTTACAACAACGACACCGACACCCTGTTCGGGGCCGACCCGACCAACCTCTACACCATCGACAGGGCAAACGGGGTAGCTACGGTCGTAGGGGCCCACGGTATCGGCTTTGGCCCTTGGATCGGGCTGGAGTACGACGCCGAAAGCGGGTTCCTCTTCGCGGCGGGTTCCGGAGACGGCAACCTGTACGTCCTCAACCAGGGCATCGGAACGGGCATCCTGGTCGGACCGACGGGCCTGAGCCGTCTCAACGGCCTGGCCGCGACCACAGCGCCTCTCGAACCCCTGATTTTCGCCGACGGCTTCGAATCGGGCGGCACACTGGCCTGGTCCACGACCGTCCCCTGACAGTCGAGAGCGAACACCTGGGGAGGCCGCACGACGCCGCTCTGTCGCGGTTGCCACATCGGCATCGGTGCCACTGATCACAACCTCACATCCCGGGTGCCCGCCATCGTTCAGATTGTGAGGTCATGATCAGTGGCACCGATGGAACCAGATCACTTCGCGCTGATCGGTGGTGCAACCGGCGGCTGACTCCGGCAGCACCCTGGCTTGACCCGTGAAAACCCGCCAAGCGGCCCAGGCGGCGGCCGCGGCGTCGAGTGCCCGTGATTTCCTGGTGGAGGCGGTTGGCTTTTCGTAAGAGTGCACATTGAAAACGGGCCGTGGTGGGGTGGCAAAAACACTCGAGCGTCGTGGGCCGATGAAATTGCGGGCCTCGAGGTCGGCCTTGCGGGGCCAACCGCTGCCGTCTTCCGCTATCCCTTCGACCCAGGAGAATTCTCGGGCATCACGTGTGTCGGGCATCGAGGGCTTGGGATGTGCGAGCTCCGAAGGCTCCGGGATCGTGATGACCGAGGAAACAGCTCGGTTCTCTCGGCCGTGGTCTGCGAAAAAAGGGTGACGGGCGAGAACAGGGCCCTCACTTGTTTGGGCGATGCCATATGCGCCAGGTCCGCAGTTCCGTTGCTGTGAGGGTGTAGCTGAGGAGCTCCGAGCCCGGCACCGATTCGAGGGCATGCGTCGGAGGAATATATGCCGGCCCCGGGTGTTTTGGTCTATGTTTGGGGTACGTTCAGAAAGTTGACAGATATGCGCCACAGCGGATGGTGGTGCGTCGGAGGAGTGGATATGATCGGCAGCAGTTTTTCGCATTACAAGGTGACCTCCAAGTTGGGAGAAGGTGGGATGGGTGAGGTGTGGCGCGCCGAGGACACCAAGCTCGGTCGTGACGTGGCGCTCAAAATGCTGCCGGACGTGTTCGCCCAGGATCAGGATCGGCTGGCGAGATTCGAGCGCGAGGCACGCGTCTTGGCGTCGCTTTCCCACCCGAACGTCGCGGCGATTCATGGCCTCGAAGAGGTCGAAGGCAAGCGCTTCCTGGTGATGGAGCTGGTGGAGGGAGAAACGCTGGCGGAGCGAATTGAGCGGGGTCCGATGCCGGTGGAGGAGGTGGTGCGAGTTGCCTTGAAGATCGCCGAGGCGGTGGAATCGGCGCACGAGAAGGGCGTCATTCACCGCGACCTCAAACCGGCCAACGTCAACCTCACGCCCGATGGGAATGTGAAGGTGCTGGATTTTGGCCTGGCCAAGGCGCTCGCGCCCGACCCGATCTCCGGCGAGGGCTTCGAACAGGATCTGTCGCTATCGCCGACGATGACGAAGGCGATGACGGGAATGGGAGTGTTGCTCGGGACCGCCGGGTACATGAGCCCCGAGCAGGCCCGCGGCAAACCGGTGGACCGCAAGGCCGACATCTGGTCGTTCGGCTGCATCCTGTACGAGATGCTGGCCGGTCAACGCTTGTTCACCGGTGAAACCGCCACCGACGTCATCGGCGCGGTGGTGCACAAGGAGCCGGACCTCGAGGAGCTGTCGCCGAAGGTGCCGGTTCGCATCCGGCGTCTTCTCGAACGGTGTCTGCAGAAGGATGCGACCCGTCGTCTCCAATCGATCGGCGATGCGCGGATCGCGCTCCAGGAGTGGCTCGAGAATCCCGAGGCGGAGCCGGTCGAGGTCGCGAGCGCTCGTCCGGCCTGGCTGCCCTGGGCCGTAGCCGCAGCTGCGGGGCTGATCGGTCTTGCGCTGGGAGGCTTTTTTCTGGGCTCGAGTGAGCGGGAGCCGCCGCTGGTGCAGCGATTTGTTGTCGAGCTCGGGGAGGAACCCCCGTTCATCGGCCGGGGCGCCGCCGTGGTTCCTTCGCCGGACGGGCGCTATCTCGCCTACGCCACATCGATCACGGGCGGCGGGTCACTCTACCTGCGTCCTCTCGATCGGTTGGAGAGCCTGCAGGTGGCCACCGGGCAATCGCGCGAATGGCCGCACAACCCATTTTTCTCCCCCGACAGCGAGTGGCTCGGGTTTTTTACCGTCGCCGAGCTCAAGAAGGTGCCGGTGACCGGTGGTTCCCCGATCACGCTGGCCGAGACCGAGATGCCGCGGGGCGGCAGCTGGAGTCGGGACGGCCGGATCGTCTTCGCGGCGGAATCGAGCTCCGGGCTCTCGATCGTGCCGGCCGCCGGTGGCGATGTCGTGCCGCTGACGACGGTGCCTGAAGAGGGGGGCTTCGAGAGTCATCGCTATCCGCAGTGGCTGCCCGGCGACGCGGCCGTGCTCTTTTCCAGTGTGTCGTCGACGGGTACACGCATCGAGGTGGTTGAGGTCGCGAGCGGCGAGCGCACGGTGATCCACGAGGGCGGCTTTTACGGTCGCTATGTTCCGACCGGCCACGTGCTCTTCGTCGACGGCGATGCGGTCTTTGCGATGCCGTTTGACGGTGACCGGCTCGAGCGTACGGGTTCGCCGATGCCTGTCCTCGAGGGGGTCGCCTCGTTTCCCGCCGGAGCCCAGGCGCAGTATCACGTCTCGGACACCGGTTTGCTGGTGTATCGGCCGGGCTCCGACGATCTCGACCCCTTCCCGATCGCCTGGGCGGATCGATCCGGACGGGTCGAGAGCCTGTGGGACGAGGACGGCATCTACGGCTCACCCCGCCTTTCCCCGGATGGCCGCCGGCTTGCGGTCTCCGTGCAGCGCGGCGACAACTGGGACGTCTGGGCGTACGACATCGAGCGTGAGGTCGCGACGCGTCTCACCTTCGCCAACGGTTATGACGCCGACCCGGTGTGGTCACCCGACGGTCGATGGGGGGCTTTCGCCTCCGATCGAGACGACGGTGTGGTCGCGACCTACCGCACCCGGAGCGACGGTACCGGCGAGGCGGAACGGCTGACCGAGCTGGGGAAGTTCGAGTTTCCGGCGCCGCTGAGCTGGTCACCCGACGGCTCCCGCATTTTGATGACAACCCCCGGGCAAGGCGATTCGGACGATCTCTGGTTTCTCCCTGTCGATGGGGAGGGCGAGCCCGAGCCGTACCTGACGACTCCGTTCGACGAGGGTGACGGGCACTTTTCGCCGGATGGACGGTGGATCGCATACCGCTCCAACGAGACCGGGGGCTCGGAGATCTACGTGCGCTCGACGCAGGGGCCCGGCAAATGGCAGATCTCGGACGGCGGCGGCTGGCAGCCGATGTGGGCGGGCGATGGAAAGACCCTGTTTTTCCGCAGCCGGGAGGGACTGAACGCAGTCGACGTCGAGGCTGTCGGCGACGAGTTCCGGGCGGGTCGCCCCGAGTTTCTCTTCGGAGACATCTTTGGCGGACCCGCGGGAGTGAGGCTGCCGGGCTACCTCTTTTTCGACTACGACGTCAGTGCGGACGGTGAACGGTTCGCGGTGTTTCCACGCCGCACCGATCAGGAAGCCGGTTCCGCGACCGTTCACGTGGTCAGCGGCTGGTTCGAGGAGCTGCGACGGTTGACCGGGGCCGGCAGCAGGTAGGAGCCGATTCCCAGCGGCGCCGCGTATCACTTCGCCACCCTCGATCTTCATTCTTGGGTGGAACGGGCCGGCACCGCCTGGACCGGGGGTCGTGCGATCGAAGACCAACTCACCGGCCTCTTCAAGCCTGTTACCTGTGAAAACACGACTTGTCCTTGTGGCAACCACCGGCAATAGATCAACGTAGTTCTACTCAGCTCGAGCTACCTGTTGCCGCCCCTGGGGCGCTGGCCGGATTTGGGAGGGATGATGCGAAAGCGATCCGCCGCACTGGCGTTGGTCACATCCTCGATAATCCTCGTCACCTCATTCGGCGCGCGCGCGGACAGCGGAGACACTGCAGAGATCATCGTGCTGGTCGGAGGGCTTCTCATCGACGGCACCGGCACAGATCCGGTTGACGATGCCGCGGTGGCGATCAGCGACGGGCGGATCCTCTCCGCGGGGCCGCGGAACGCGGTCGAGATTCCGAGCAGGGCCGAGATCCGGGACGCCTCCGGGCTGGTCATTCTCCCCGGCTTCATCAACGCCCACGTCCATCGCGGTCTCAGCAGAACGAATCTCGAAGCCTGGGCTCGTGCCGGCGTGACCACCGTGAGAGATCTGGGATGTGCGGAGGAGAGTCTCGCCGCCTTCCGAGACCTCTACCCGTCAGTGCCCGGGCGTGCGCGGCTGGTCGCCGCCGGACCACTCATCACAGTACCCGGCGGGTACCCGATCGTGCCCTTCGGCGGAGGTTGGTCGGCAGTTGTGACCTCGGAGGAAAGCGCCCGTGAGACCGGCGAGGCCCTGCTCGACGGCGGTGCAGATCTCCTCAAGCTGGTGTTGGAGACCGGTGCCGTCTTCGGGCGAACGATCCCGACCATGAGCCTCGCGGAGGCGCGAATGCTGGTGCGGGTCGCGCACGGTCGCGGAACGGTCGCCTCGGTTCACATCACCTCCGCCGTCGATCTCCCTCTGGCCCTCGATGCGGGCGCCGACGACCTCGCGCACATGGCCGTCGACCGCCTGCTCACGACCGGCGAGGTGGAGCGGGTGGTCGCAGAGGACGTGTACTGGCTGCCGTCCCTCGAGCTCTGGGCCTGCGCAGGCCGTCGAACCATGGCCGTCAACAACCTCCGACGATTCGTCGACGCAGGGGGCAAGGTTGCGCTCGGTACTGATTACGAGGGCTACACGTGCGACTGGGACCTCGGAATGCCGATGACCGAGATTCGGCTCATGGCGGAGGCCGGGATGACACCGATGCAGATTATTGTCGCCGCCACCCGCCACGCCGCGCACGTCTGCAACC
>CBDTWX010000251.1:0-8046 GCA_965364305.1 uncultured Thermoanaerobaculia bacterium | reverse complement strand
GTCTGGTGCTCGCAGTGCTGGTGGTTCTCGCCGCATACTGGCGGCGGCTGATTCCGCCGCACAGAATCAACCCCCTCGTTTTTGCCGCCCTCGCTCCGTGGGACATGAGATTGACGGCGATGTTCGGGATGGTCGCCGCGGTCCTTTTTGCCGCGACGGTATTTCGGCTGAGCATCGACTCCGACCGGCTGCGACCATTCATTTGGCACCTCGAGTGGCATTTCTTCTACCTGGTTTTCGGACTTGCCGCATGGTCGGTGGTGTTCCGGTAACACGTTTCCCCGCTTCCTGAGCCGTCTCCCTCTCCGTGCCCGGTGAACCCGCGTCCGCGTCCGCGTTCGTGTCCGCGTCAGAGTCAGGAGCAGGGTCAGCGGCAGGGGCAGTAGGCAGCGGCAGAATTCAAGGGCAGCGACAGGAGACAGCTGCAGCGATCAGCGGCAGTGACCAGCGGCCGGGATCAGAGTCCGGGATTGGCCTCCTGCGCGACACGTGACACCTATTCCAAGCAGAAAATCTCGCCGCGTTCTCGGTCGCCGGTCCCGGCGGCCGCCTGCGCTCGGGGCAGCGGCGACCGAGAACGCCCGCCGCGAGCCCCGGCTCGCGGCTGCTGTAGACTCGTTGCGTTTTGGACGAGAATGCTCGAAGGAGGTCTGCGATGTACCGCAAACCCTGGTTCTGGGCGATCTTCACTCTGGTGTCGGTCCTCTGCACTGCCTGGGCGGTGATGAATTTCGGTCGGGCATTTCCTCTCGTCACCCTCGATGTGACGATGGATCGGTCAGCTGCGCTGGCCGCAGCCGGGGATCTCGCGTCGAACCGCGGCTGGGGACCGCAAGACGCCCGCCAGGCAGTCGAGTTCGACCTCGACGGCCGAGTGCAGAGCTTTGTCGAACTCCAGGCGGGGGGAAAAGAGGCTTACGGAGAGATGCTGCGCGGCGACCTCTACTCCCCTTACACGTGGATGGTGCGGAGATTCGCCGAGGGCGAGACCAACGAGAGCGTAATCCGTTTTCGCCCAGACGGCTCGCCCTACGGTTTTCGCGAGATACTCGCAGAGGACGAGCCCGGCGCGAGCCTCGAGTCCGACGCCGCGCGCGGAATCGCCGAGGCTGCGGTTGCCGCTGCTTGGGATGTCGACCTCAGAGAGTACGAGCTCGTCGAGACCTCACAAGAAGTCCGGCCCGGAGGGCGCACCGACCACACCCTTGTCTACGAGCGACCGGATATACAGATTGGAGACGGCCGCTACCGGCTGCGACTGACTGTTGCGGGCGACCGTCTCACCGAGCTCACCCACTTCGTCAAGATCCCGGAAGCCTTTTCGCGCCGCTATCAGGAGATGCGATCGGCCAACGACGGCATCGCGACGGGTTCGGGCTTCGCCATCGCGATCCTCTATATGGCCGGCGGCTGTGTAGTGGGCCTCTTTTTCCTGATGCGGGAGCGCTGGGTGGTGTGGAAACCGGCCGTGAAGTGGGCCCTGTTCGTGGCCTCCTTGCAGGCACTGGTCGTGCTGAACCAGTGGCCGTTGTTGTGGATGGGCTATGACACAGCGATTTCGTCCACGACCTTTGCGCTCCAGCAGATTGCCGTCGCCATCGGCCAGCTGGTGGGAATGGGGGCACTGCTCGCGATCTCTTTTATCGCCGCCGAAAGCCTCACCAGACGAGCGTTCCCCGAGCACATCCAGCTCTGGAAGTCGTGGACAGGGGAGGTGGCGGCGACCCGGGCGATGCTCGGCCGAACCGTCGCCGGTTTTCTCCTCATCGGGGTCTTCTTCGCCTATGACGTGTGGCTCTACCTCTTTGCCAACAGCAACCTCGGTTGGTGGACGCCGTCGAGCGCTCTTTTCGATCCCAACGTGCTCGCCAACTACTTCCCGTGGCTGACCTCGATCGCGATCTCGCTGCAGGCCGGTTTTTGGGAGGAGTGCCTCTTCCGCGCGGTGCCGATCGCCTGTGCCGCCCTGCTCGGGCGTCGTTTCGGCAAGCGGTGGTTGTGGATCGCCGGAGCGATGGTCCTGCAGGCAGTCATCTTCGGTGCCGGGCATGCGAACTACCCCGCCCAGCCCGCCTACGCCCGTCTTGTCGAGCTGATCATCCCGGCGCTCGGGTTCGGCGGCCTGTACCTGGTTTTCGGCCTCGTACCGGCGATCATCCTTCACTTCGCCTTCGACGTGGTGTGGTTTGCGCTTCCGCTCTTTGCCGCCGACACGCCCGGCATCTGGATCGATCGCGCTCTGGTGGTTCTGCTCACCCTGGTGCCGCTGTGGGTCGTGCTTCGGGCACGTTGGAAATCCGGTGCCTGGGGCGAGGTCGCCGCAAACGCCTTCAACGCTGCGTGGACGCCTCGTCCGGCGCCCGAGCGCCCGCCAAAGGCACCGGTGGCCGCCTCGGGCGGCGTTGCACCAAAAGCCCGCCTCGTGCTCGCAGGCCTCGGCGTCGCCAGCGTCATTCTGTGGGCCCTCTTCGTGAATTTCGACATGGAAGCGCCGCCATTCACCAGCGGCGACGGGGAGGCGCGGGCCGCTGCGCGAGAGATGCTCGCGGCTCGAGGCATCGAGCTCGGTCCAGATTGGCGCGAGCTGAGCACCACCAGCACGCAATTGGGGCTCCAGTCCCGGTTTGTCTGGCTCGAGGGCGGCCCGGAAGCCTATCGGAGTCTCGTCGGGCGCTACCTGGCGACCCCGAGACGTTTGGTCCGATACGCCCGTTTCACCGGCGACGTCGCCGAGAGGGCCGAGGAATATCTGGTCTACATCCGGCCCGACGGCACGGCCCAGAAGATGGACCATCAGCTGCCCGAAGCCCGTCCCGGGGCCGAGTTGGAGGAGGCGAACGCCCGCACGCTGGCACTGGCAACCGTGGAGGCGGAGTACGGGCTTTCCGGAGAGCAGATCGAGGAGGTCTCCGCCGATTCTTCCCAGCTGCCGGAACGGCGCGATTGGGCCCTGGTCTTCAAAGACCTCGTAGGGTATCCGATGGAGATCGGCGAGGCACGGATTATCGTCAATATTTCAGGTGACGAGGTTGCCAACTACGGTCGCTTCGTCCACATCCCCGAAGAGTGGGAGCGCGAACACCGCAAACAGCGGAGCCTCATTCAGATCATCCAGATCGGCTGCGTTGTCACCCTGGTGCTCCTCTACATCGCGGGGGCAGTTCTCGCGGTGATCCGTTGGAGCCGACACCGCTTCGCAACCGTCACCTTTACGATGTTTTTCGGGTTGCTGGCGGTTTTTGGCGCCATCCAGATCGCCAACGGTTTTCGCGCCGGTTCCGCGCAGTTCGTCACCGCCCAACCGTGGAAGCTCCAGGCCACGATCGTCATCATCGGCGGGTTGATCGCCACCTCGGCCATCGCGAGCGTGACCGCGCTTCTGATCGGCCTTGCTCACCGGTGGCTGCCGGCCCAACCCACCGGCGCCCGGGGGCCGAGCATCGCAGCTGGATTCGGGCTTGGCGCCCTGTTGGCGGGGTTGGGGGCTCTCGGCCTTCGTCTCGCCCCGTCGTCGCTGCCTCCGTGGCCCGACTACAGCGGCGCGGCAGACTCCTGGCCTCTCCTCGCAGCGGTCATCGGCCCCGTCACCTCATGGATCACAGGTACCGCTCTCTTTCTCGTGGTGGTTGCGGCGATCCAGGCCCTCACCAACGGCTGGAACCGCCGGAGGGGATTGACCGTCGGTCTCTTGATCGCGCTCGGGCTCGTGGTTACCGGCGGCGAGGGCTTTGAAAGCGTTTCGCTGTGGCTGCTCGAGGGCGTCCTGACTGGTGTGGTGCTGCTCGCGATCTGGGTTGTCGCCTTACGGCACCATCCTGCACTAGTGCCCCTGGTCACCGCCGCCGGCGCGACCCTTGCGGCCATCCGCGCTGCGATCCTCGGTGCCTACCCGGGAGCAACCGCGGGTTCGGTCATAGGTGCCGTGCTGGTGGTCGCTCTGGCAATATTCTGGTTCGATCGGCTCGGTGCGGACTCCGCGTTCAAAACAGACCGCCAACCGCAGACCGCGGGCGGCGGTGAAGAACCCCTTTTGGAGGAATGAAAGATGCGTTTTCCAGTCGTTCTCCTGGTGGCCGGTGTCCTGCTATTCCTGGTCAGCCTGACGGCGGACGTCACCACCATCGGTGAGGGTACGAGCATTGGATGGAAACAGATCGCTGGCGCCGTCCTCGGCGTCGTCCTCGCCGCCGCCGGTATGATTCAGATGCGGAGAGCGAAGGGCGGGTAGAGGCGGCAGGCCCGTCACCGTCAGGGTCGGCGCCAGGGCGCAGGGGCTGCTGCAGTCGACAGCGGCTGTGAACCGCGGCAGGTAACCGCGGCAGCAACAGCATCCAGGGGGCCGGGGCAGTTGACAGTGGCAGCTTCAGATGGCAGGGACAGCGGGTCACCGAAAGGATTGGCTCCGTCGCACCGCTGGCGACCCGAATCGTCATCGGGTTGGCGTTCTTCCAGGCCGGTACAGGCAAGTTTCGTCACTTTGACAACGTCGTCGGTTTCTTCGAATCGCTGGGAATTCCGCTGCCGGCCTTCAACGCCGGGCTTGTCGCCTCGATGGAGACCGTCGGCGGCATCGCGCTCATCCTCGGCCTCTTCACCCGGTTCTTTGCGGCCGGTCTGACCACGACCATGATCGTCGCGCTGCTGACCGCCGACACGGCGGATCTGATCGCCGCCTGGAGTGGAGCATCCGAGCTCGCTCCGACCGACGTCACCGCCTTTACCTTCCTCCTCTTTCTGCTCTGGCTCCTTTTCTACGGCGCCGGCAAGCTGAGCCTCGACGCTCTCCTGCGAAAGGTTTTGCGCATGGATCCCCAGAGCGTCGGCAACATCAGCTCGGTCGCAGCCTAACCCGGACTATTCACCAATCTGTAACTTTTCACCCTCATTGTGGAAATCAAGACCACACGACAAAGAGAGACACAGACTCAATCATGTTAAGACCGATTTCAACAGCTTGCGCGAACAACCGAGGAAAGGGGAATACGATGAATACGAAAGTGAAGAAACTCCTGGTGAACGCGGCGATGGCAGGCATGATCGCGGGTGTCGGCACGATGGTCCCTGCAACCGGGTCGGCCACGGCAACCAACCAGGGCGTCACCCAGAACAGCTGCGGCGGCAAGGACGGCTGCGGCGGCAGATCGGGCGACACGGCGGAAAACGCCGATCGCCACGCCTGCAAGGGCATGAATGCGTGCAAAGGCAAGGGCAACTGCAAGTCGGGCGACAACGGCTGTGCGGGCAAGAACTCCTGTAAGGGCAAAGGCGGCTGCGCTTCCGAGGACGCCAGACACGCCTGCAAGGGCCAGAACGACTGCAAGGGCCTCGGCGGCTGCAAATCCGGCGACAACGGCTGTGCCGGCAAGAACTCCTGCAAGGGCAAGGGCGGCTGCGCGGTTCCTGTCAAGCAGGCCTGATATTGAGGGTGGTATTGAAGTTGGGAAGTTGGCTGGTTGGTGGGCTCCGGTCAGAGTCCGCGATCATCAACTTCCCAACTTCCTAAAGCCTGGCACGCTGGAGGCACGATCATGACCAAAAACCGTTGGAAATTTCCGGATCTCGGCCTCGGGGTCGGTTTGCGGACCCCTCACTACACCCACGTCCTGTCGGAAAGACCGGAGATCGGCTTCTTCGAGGTGCTCACCGAGAACTACCTCGATACCGGCGGCCGGCCCCTTTTTCTGCTCGACCAGATCGCCGAGCACTACCCGATAGTGATGCACGGTGTCTCGATGTCCATCGGGAGCACCGACCCGATCGACTTCGACTATCTGGCGAAGGTCAAGGCCCTGGCGGAGCGCATCGGCGCGCTGTGGATCTCCGACCACATCTGCTGGACCGGCGTGCTCGGCCGCAACACGCATGATCTGTTGCCGCTGCCATACACCGAGGAGAGTCTCCGGCATTCGGTCGAACGAATCAAGATCGTGCAGGACTTTCTCGAGCGGCCCCTGGTGTTGGAGAACCCATCCACCTACCTCGAGTTCGCCGAGTCCGACATGCCGGAGTGGGAATTCGTAGCCCGCATGGCCGAGGAAGCCGATTGCGGGCTCCTCTTTGACGTCAACAATGTCTACGTCAGCGCCTACAACCACGGTTTCGACCCGGTCGCGTACATCGACGCGATCCCGGGCGACCGGGTCTGCCAGTACCACCTCGCGGGCCACACCAACAAGGGCACCCACATCATCGACACCCACAACGACTATGTCCTCGACCCGGTGTGGGAGCTTTTCGGCCACACCATCCGGCACGTCGGTCTCCGCGCAACCTTGCTCGAGTGGGACGCCGACATTCCGCCGTTCGAGGTCGTCCACCAGGAGGTGCTCAAGGCCGGTGACTGGCGGCACCAGGAGGTGGCCGATGTCGCCTGAGTTGGAAAGACTGCAGCGCTGGATGCAGGAGGTCGTGGTGCATCCCGGGTCGATCGAGGAGGCCATCGCCTCACCCGCCGCCGAGCGCGAGATTCCGGCCGAACGGCTGGCCGATGTCGTCCTGCCATCCGAGACGATGACCTCGAGCGAACGGATCGGGGTCTACCACGGCATGTATCTGATGCGAATGGAGGAGGCGCTGGAGACCGACTACCCGGTGATCCGATACCACCTGGGTGACGTCGCGTTCTCGCATCTGGTCGAGGCGTATGTCGGGCGGTATCCGTCCCGCAGCTACACCCTCAACCGGCTCGGAGACCACCTGCCGCAGCTCTTCCTCGATGAGCCGGATTGGCCGCAGGCATCGTTCCTCAACGACCTCGCACGGCTCGAGCTGGCGATGACCCAGGTGTTCGACGAGGATGAATCGCCGGTGCTGTCGGCCGAGGAGCTCGAAACCGTGCCTCCGGACGCATGGGAGAACGCACGGCTCCGGCCGATCGCCGCCTTCCGACTCCTCGGTTTCCGCTATTCGGTGATTCCGCATCTCGTGGCCTACCACGACGATCGCCCTTCGCCGAGTCCGCGACGCAGGGCCTCGTGGGTGGCGCTCTACCGACGCGATTACTCGGTGCTGCGGCTCGAGCTGAGCCGCGCCGAGCACGATCTCCTCGCGGCATTGTCGGGCGGCACCCCCCTCGGTGAGGCCCTGGTCGTCGCCGCCCAGTCACAGAAGTCCTCGCGCCAGCAGGCGAAGGTCTTCAAATGGTTTCGGGCCTGGATCGCGGAAGGGCTCTTCACCTCGATCGAAGTGTAGCCTCATCGGATGATGACTGCACCTCGATCGAGAATTAGGAATGAGGAATTCGGAATTCCCACCCACTCTCCCCCGTTTTGCAGCCGCACGAGTTCCCTCGGCCGCCCACTCACCCACCCGAATACAGGATGCAGGGTTCACCCGCCCAACCGCCCACCCGGATACAGGGAGCAAGGTTCACGGATCAGGATCGGGTCATCCACCCTTTGACGTGTCCACGGCCGACCCCCACCATCTCGGTGCATCCTGCATCCTGCATCCTGCATCTTGTATCGGGTGAGAAGACGGACGATTTGACCGCGGTCATTATTCTTGAGAACATGAAGGCATGAGCAAATCGCAAAATGTCGACGCCACCGGCGACCAATCCAGCGCAGTCAACTCATCAACCAGCGATGAACAGCTGCCCGAGTGGATCGTGGAGTGCCTGAGCCGACTCTTCTCCTCGATCTCCGATCCGACCAGGATCCGAATCGTTCACGCGCTGACCGACAACGACCGGCTGAGCGTCACCGAGCTCGCCAACCACACCGACCTTTCGATCTCGGCCATCAGCCATCAGCTGCGGCTGCTCCGCGACCGATCCCTGCTGCAAGCCAGCCGCGAGGGTCGATCTGTCTTCTACAGCCTCGCGGATGACCACCTCCGCTCTCTCTTTCGGACCGGCGTCCAGCACGCGTACGAGGACTGCACCAACAATCTTCGGCGAGAGGCCGAAGCCAAGAACTGATCTACTCACGTCCCTTCGCAGCAGTCATCCGAATCAGAAGAGAAGCCGATACACGAGGGAGACATCTCGCCCCGGCAACGGCGCCTGGAACTTGAGAAACGAAATGTGGTTGTATGCCGCTTCGT
>CBDTWX010000250.1:0-8046 GCA_965364305.1 uncultured Thermoanaerobaculia bacterium | reverse complement strand
GGTCAAACCGTTTTCCGATGCGGCGTATCTGGCGATGGCCGAACACCGGCCCTTGCCGCTCGGACGCTTCTTGCTCCAGAGGAGCCGTGGTGGCGAAGCCGACTGGACCTACCAGGCGGTGGTTCACGACCTCGACTGCAGGCCCACATGTCGGTCCGGAGATGTCAGGCGCAGCCTGTCCGCCATTCTCAAGGACAGTGTCAAACGCGGAATGAGCTTCGTTGGTGTTGAACCTCTCGGGCTATGGGGTGGTCGCGGCCTCACCGAGATCGAGATGGTCGCGGCGTTCGAATCCGCGATATTCGAGCTCAGCGTCGATCTTGTGAGCCCATTTCGAGCGACACTGCTCCTCGACTCGATCGATGTCCTCGAGGAATTCTCGCATCTCTTTCGTTCGCGGCTGCTGAGCAAGGGTTCTCGGAACTTTCGCACCGTCGATGACGAAACGGCCCTGGTCGAGGTTCGGCAGCGAGGCAATCGACTCCACTGCCGGTTCGTGCCCGGGACCCTGTCGGGATACGTCGTGACAAGTGTTGACGAGGGGAATTGATGTTCGAGCACCGAGCATCAAGGATCGAGCATCCAGTCGATCGGGCACGGAAACGGTACTGATTCGCCGCATTGGGTGTTAACATGACCTCGGCTGGAGGAGGCGGGCGTCCGCTGGGGTTCACACCCTGGAGGAAGGTCCGGACTCCATGACAGGAGGCACGCCGGGTAACTCCCGGCCGCGGCAACGCGAGGGAAAGTGCCGCAGAGAGCAGACCGCCCCCGTTTTGGGCGGGGGTAAGGGTGAAAGGGTGCGGTAAGAGCGCACCGCCTTTCCGGAGACGGAGAGGGCACGGTAAACCCCGTGCGGAGCAAGGCCGAATAGGGGAATCGAGGGTGCCTGTCCCCGTATCCCGTCGAATCGGGTGAGGTTCCCGGGTAGGCTGCATGAGCCGCGTGGCGACGCGCGGCCCAGATGAATGGACGCCGCCCCTCGGGGCACAGAATCCGGCCTATAGCCTCCTTCAGCCATTTTCCGACCCCGAGAGGGCGCTGGAAAACGGCGGTGCGAGTGACGGAGATAACAATTGTCGTCGACACCCACGGGTCCACCTTGCACCGAGTGGTATGTTGGTCAGGTGATGGCACGGTGGAAACCTCTGGCACCGGGCGAGCCTATCGGAGTCGTGGCCCTGTCGGGCCCGGTGGACCCGGTCAAGCTGCAGGCTGGCATGGATGTCCTTCGGGCATGGGGGCACCCGATCGTGGAGGCCGCCAACCTTCGGCGTGAGGAGTCCTACCTGGCGGGCGCCGACGACGAGCGTCTGGCCGGCATCGAGAACGTTGTGCGCGGGGGTGCCCGCTGCCTGATCGCCGCCAGAGGAGGTTACGGAGCCGCGCGCCTGCTCGGAGGGTTTCCTTGGAAGCTTCTTCAAGAAAACCAGGTGCGGATGGTCGGTTTCTCAGACCTCACGGCGATCCTCAATCCGCTCGCGGGCCGTGGAGGGATGGTACAGGTCCACGGACCCATGGTCGCCGCCGGTTTCGCCGGTGTTCACAATGTGCGGCGGCTTCTCTCGCTGTTGCACGGCGAGCTTGTCGGTGAAACGCTGTTCCGTTTCTCTCGAGGCGCGGTCGTTCAGCCGGGCACCGTCGAAGGTCGGGCTTTGGGAGGGAATCTGTCCGTCCTCAGCTCGTTGATGGGAACGCCGTGGGAGCCGGATTTTGACGACTCGGTGGTGTTTCTTGAGGAAGTTGGTGAGCCTCTATACCGTCTTGATCGCATGTTGACCCACCTCAGGAGCTCTGGTAGATTGCGCAGAGTGAAAGCATTGATTGGGGGGAGCTTGCGCGGTTGTCGACCGGCTTCTGAACGATCTCAGCGGTGGCGACAACTGCTCCTCGAAGTCGCGCCGCCTGAAGCCGCTGTGGTGGTCGACCTTCCTTTCGGGCACGGCGCGGCGAACATGGCATTTCCGATTGGCGCGACGGTTCAGCTGAATACCCGAACGCTTCGTTTGACTTGGAGATAGCAGAAGATGGCGAAGTTCAAGGTGAAATCGGACGAGGGAACTGAAGAGGACACACACGACTCGCTCAAACCCTTGCGGACTCATTTCGGCAAGGGGAGTGTCATCTTCTCGGAGGGCGACCTCGGGCTCACGATGTACGTGATCGAGAGCGGTGAGGTCGAGATCAGAAAGGTCCTCGGCGGCAAGGAGCAGGTTCTGGCGACCCTCGGCAAGGGCGATTTCTTTGGCGAGATGTGCATGCTCGAGGACGAAACACCGCGGTCGGCCACCGCCTATGCGATCGAGGACGTGACGGCAGTCACGATCGATCAATCCGCCTTCACCTTTATCCTCAAACACAACCCTGAGATCGCTATCCGGATGATGCGCAAGCTCGTGATCAGGCTGCACCAGACCACGGAGCTCCTTGAGGATGCTGTCGGCCACAAGGTCGACATCGAAGAGTCCGGGATCGTGGAAGCGCCGACCGCCGACCCCGACCCCAACGCACGACTCGTGGAAGTCAGTAGCGGCATCACCTTTCCGCTTGCCGACTCGCGCGAGACGACCGTCGGGCGGATCGATCCGGTGACTGGCATCCTCCCCGACATCGATCTGACTCCGGTCGACAGCAAACGTTCGATCTCGCGACGCCATGCGCGTCTTCGTCGCGAGGACGATGGTACTTACTGCGTCATCGAGGACGTAGGCACGATGAATGGCACCTTTGTCAACGGCGTTCGTTTGACTGCCGGCCGCGCCACACCGGTGGTCTCCGGTGACTCGGTGGTCTTCGGCACCATCCAGTGTCGGTTCGAAACCGACAGCGCTTGAACGGCCGCGAACTGCGGTTCTCAGGGCAGCAGCTTCGCTATCCGTCTGGTACGGCCCGGGAACCGAACCGGCCCGCCGATGTCGCCGGCTGAGTCATGGGGGAGATGGCTTCACCCCGACCCGATGACCCGCTCACCGTTCTCAAGGGAATCGGTCCGAAAACCGCGGATGCGATGGCTGCCGTCGGAGTGTCGCGAGTCGTCGACCTCTTGTTTCATTTACCGCGTCGTTACGAGGACCGATCTCGCCTGACAACCCTCGATTCGCGGATCGAACCGGGTTCGTGGGTGCTGCTGCGCGGGCGCGTCGAAGACCTTCGAGTGCGCAGAATATCCCGGCGAAGGCTGCACATCGTCGACGGAAGGATTGACGACGGACACGGCAGCTTGCGCGTCGTCTGGTTCAACCAGCGATGGCTGGGAAAACGCCTGTCGGATGCACCTGAACTCTACCTCTACGGCCAGATTCGAGAGGCCCGAGGAGGTGGTCTCGAGCTGCTCAACCCGGAGATCGAGAAGGTCGGCGAGGAGTCCGGTTCCATTGTGCCGGTTTACCCGGCCCTCGGTCGGTTTGGTGGTCGAAGATTACGGCGGCTCGTGAAACAGTGTCTTCCTGCGATTGATGCGTGTCGCGATCCGCTCCCCGAAGACGCCCGGCTCGATGCCGGATTTCCGGGTCTCGCAGAAACGCTCCGCGAGCTGCACGCTCCGACGCTTCGGGAGGATGTCGAGGCCGACAAAGATTCTCTCTCCGACCTCAACAGCAGGCGGAGCCCCTATCACAGGCGGCTCGCTTTCGATGAGCTGCTCGCCCTTGGCTGTGCGATGGCGGCCGACAGGGAGGCCCGGAGGCGATCACAAGGCACACCCCTGGACTGCCGGCCTCCCGATCCGACCCGGGAGCGAGCGCTGCTGGCTTTCGAGCTCACCGGCGCCCAGCGCCGGGTACTCGGAGAGATCTGCGGCGATTTTGGATCCGGAATGCCAATGGCCCGTCTCGTGCAGGGCGACGTAGGCTCAGGAAAGACGGCAGTCGCGGCACTGACCATCCTGATGGCTTTGGAGGGTGGCGTCCAGGTCGCCGTGATGGCCCCGACCGAAATTCTTGCAGCTCAGCATTTCAGAACCCTTGGAGGGATTCTACGAAACGCCGGTTATGAGCCTCACATCCTGGTTGCGTCGCTGCCGACGGCCCAAAGACGAGCCGTCATCCAGGGCCTGGTCAATGGATCGGTATCGCTGGTTGTGGGAACTCACGCCCTGTTCCAGGAGGCTGTGAAATACCGCCGTCTCGGTCTGGTGGTTGTTGACGAGCAGCACCGCTTTGGTGTCGTGCAGCGGACAGCTCTGATCGAAAAGGGACACGCTCCTCACCTGTTGGTGATGACTGCGACGCCCATACCGAGATCGTTGGCATTGACGGTCTATGGCGATCTCGACCTATCGCTGATCGACGAGATGCCCCCCGGCCGACGTCCCGTAAGAACGGTCTGGCGAACCGCCACGGCGCGCCACAAGGTGTTCGAGTTCTTGCGCGAGGAGGTCTCGAACGGGGGCCGTGGTTTTGTCGTATACCCGCTCATCGATGCCAACGATGAGATAGCGGCTGCGGCCCTCTCGGAACACGAAGCTGTTGTTCGAAAGCTCCTCCCAGGGGTGAGGGTCGGCGTGCTTCACGGGCGTCTCACCAGGGGCGAGCAGGAAGCGGTCTCGGCCGAGTTTCGAAAGGGCACCTTCCAGGTGTTGCTTGCGACCTCCGTGGTTGAGGTTGGAGTCGATGTCCCGGAAGCAACGGTGATGGTGATCGAATCGGCGCAACGGTTCGGGCTGTCCCAACTTCACCAACTCCGGGGACGGGTTGGCCGTGGCTCACGACCGGCGTGGTGCATCCTCATAACCGATGACCGTCTGACCGACGAAGCTGCGCGACGGATGGAGGTGATGTGCCGGACGACCGACGGGTTTGAGATCGCCGAAGTCGATCTCGAACTTCGCGGACCGGGAGAACTCACCGGGACGCGGCAGTGTGGTCCCGAGGGTTTTCGCTTCGCCAATCTGATCCGTGACCGCGACCTCATTTTTCAGGCGAGGGATTTTGCAGCGAAGCTGGCAACAAACGATCAGCTAGACAAGGTGGGCGAGGCCCTGACCGGTTATCATCCAACCGGACCCGGATGGCGGGCGAGCTGAAAGGGGTTCTCCAGACGTGGTGAGAAGACACGTGCGTCGAATCACGGTTCTCGTGCTCGGATGGACGCTGATCGGGCTCGGCGTCGTTGGCCTTTTTCTCCCCATCCTCCAGGGTGTTCTGTTCATCCTGCTCGGACTGTATGTTCTGTCTCGCGAATCGGAAACGGCACGGCGGTGGCTCCACGCAATGCGGGACAGATATCCGTCGGTGGATCACAGACTCAAGGGTTGGGGGATTTGGTGGCGCCGGCGGTTTCGTCTGGGTGGACGGGACCGTCCGGTTTCAGAAGATGAGTGATGGCACAATGGCCCTCGGCCGTCCGGTGTTCAGCACTCCAGCTGGCCGGGCAATGCGGGTTGATCAGCCCGACACAAGAAGTTTCGGTGGCGGCGGAGCATTCCTTGAGGTCATTCGAAGGCAGGGGCACCGTTCGCATCCACAAGGGGAGCCACATTGAACGATTTATCCTCAATTGACACAGCAGGTGATCCGGAGTTGGTGGTCGACGCGAGCGAGCTGGCAAGTCTCGACGCCGGTCCGTCGCGGATGCGTTCGATTCCGGGCAGCCGCATGTTCGAGATCAACGAGGCGCTCAAGGTCTACCTTGCCGATGCGCCGGACGGGACCGTCTTTGATGCGAGCCAGGGTGATGGTGGGGCGAGCTTGCCAGGAGTTTCGGCCGAGCTTCTCGAGGAGGCCCACCGGCTCCAGGTCGAGCACGGCACCGGCTATGACAAGCCTTTCGGCACACCGGAGTTTCGTCGTGCGGTCGTGGAGGACTACTGGAGCCTCGACGAGGCGGCCGGCTGGGGGCCGACAAACGTCATTGCGTGCCAGGGGGGCCGCGATGCCCTGGTCAAGGCGTATGACGCTGTGCAGTTCCTCGGTCCGCAACGGCACGGCGATTTTGTGGTCGTCTCTCGGGTCCCCTGGATCTCCTACAACTGGGGCCCATACGCCATGGGTGCAAACGTCATGCTCGCTCCCGGTCGGGAGGACCAGGCATGGAGCTTGACGCCCGATGCCATCGAGGCCTGCGCGGCGAGCGCGAACAGGCTCGACGGTAGGCGACTCGCGCTGTTGGTGATTACCAGCCCCGACAATCCCACCGGGCGCAGTATGAGTCCGGATCGTCAAATCGAGATCGCGCGCGCAGCATTTGCCGCCGATGTGCCTTACGTTCTCTTTGACTGGATCTACCACCGGGTGACCGATGGCGAACCTCACGACCTCAATGCCTTCCTCGGCGCTCTCGAACCCGAAGAACGCGAGCGCTGCATATTCCTCGATGGCATCACGAAGTCGCTGGGTGCCAGCAACATTCGAAACGCTCACCTGGTGGCGCCGGAACCGGTGGTACGGTTCATTCAGAGTCGAGCCTCGCACGCCGTGATCCCCTCGTTCCACTCGCAGGCGGTGGCCATCGCTGCCTACCGCATGGGCTTCGACCACGCGGCCGCCGGAATCGTTGCGCCCACCAACGCGAGCCGGGCGGTGGTCGAGAAGTTCCTCGCCGGGCATGAGATCAACCACATCCTCGGCAAGGGCTACTACGCCTTTCTTGACATGTCACCGTGGCTTGAAAAGGCAGGTCTCGCCGATTCGGCGGCGCTCGGTGCGGTGCTTGCTGAGAAATATGGGTTGGCAGTGGTGCCCGGCATCTACTTCTCAGATTTTGGTGCGAACTGGATCCGTTTTTCGTATGCCCTGCCACCTGAGACGACCTCCGCCGCCCTGGCCCGCCTGTGGGAAGCGTTGTCATCCCTGTGAGCACCCTGGAGAATTGTCGTGACCTCGGCTGAGTGGCGACGTTTTTGCGAAAAGATCCTACTCGCGACCGAGAACTCACAACAGGGTGATCCTCGGGGTGGCACATCCGGTCTCGAGGTCGAGTTCAATATCCTCGACACCGACCTGGTGCCCGTGGCCCAGGTCGGCTACGGTCCTGAAAGCTGCTCCTTCGCCGATTACCTGCACGATCAGAGGCTCCCCGAGTGGGCGCGCGATCGGTTCCAGCTCGAGGTCTTCCATTGGATGACCGAGCTCACGACCCAACCCTGTTTCTCTGCTCGTGCCACCGCCGCCCAGGCGCGACTCCTCGAGGGCGTCCTGCTCGATACCCTCGCCGATATCGGTCACACCTTCGGGGCGACGTTCGTGGCCCTGCACGGTAACCTACCGCAGAGAATGGAGGTCGACCGCAACAGCATCCCCAAGGGTTGGAATCTGGCCAGAAGGCGATATTTGCGACGCTGCGTCGAGCTCTTTGAAGACCGGTTGGCGACCGCGGGTGTCCACACCAATCACAGCTACCCGGAGGCGCTGCTGTCATGGGATTTCTTCCATCTCCCGCTTGCTGAGCGCCAGGGCCGAACGCTGGAGGACTACCGCAACCAATCGGTGATTCGGGCCACCAGGCTGTTGCGTCCGATGTGCCCGGTATTCGTGGCCATCAGTGCCGCGTCTCCGTTTGCCTGGCGGCACATCGACGGAGCCGACCGAGTGGTGCTCACGAACGAGGACTCGCAGCGGTTGGCGGCGTTTCCCAACCCCGAGACCTTGGACGTGCCCGGGCTCTATGCCAGCCACGGTGACTATCTGGACATCTCGTACCATCTCGTTCGAACTGGTGCACGTTTTGGCGCGAACAACTGGACCCCGGTTCGTGCGCGTTCCGACGTGGACCCGGTGCGTCGAAACATCATGGCCACCAGCGAGCAGCTCCGCGAGCTCTACCGGCGTGGCATCTATCCCACCGGGGAGCACGGAAGCCTCGAAGAAGCGGAGCAGGAGATTGCCAACAAGATGAAATTTGGGTTTGAATTTACCGGACAACTCCATAACGACGACTAAGCAGAACATCAATTAAACATGAAAGCACTATTATGAATGATTTTACTTTTCACAACCCGACAAAAATTATCTTTGGCCGGGATACACAGCATCAGATAGGAGAAGAGCTTGGCTCTTTTGGTATTAAAAAAGTGTTGTTGCTGTACGGAACAGGCTCCATTAAAAAGAG
>CBDTWX010000249.1:0-8063 GCA_965364305.1 uncultured Thermoanaerobaculia bacterium | reverse complement strand
TCGTCGCGCGGCAGGATGCCCGAGATGGCGAAGAAGCAGGTCTGCATGATGGTGTTGGTGCGGCGGCCCATGCCGGTCTCGCGTGCAACTTCGGTGGCATCGATGCAGTAGACCTTGAGCTCGAGATCGATGATTGCCTGCTGCACCTCACGCGGGAACTGATCCCAGATGGCCTCCGGCCCAAAGGGCGAGTTGACCAGGAAGGTGGCCTCGGGCTGGGCATAGGCGAGCATGTCGAGCTTCTCTATAAAGACCCACTGGTGGCAGGCTACGAAGTTCGCCTTTCGGATCAGATAGGAGGAGCGAATCGGCTCGGGTCCGAAGCGGAGGTGGGAGACGGTGACCGCACCGGCTTTCTTCGAGTCGTAGACGAAGTATCCCTGGGCGAAGTTGTCGGTCTCTTCACCGATGATCTTGATCGAGTTCTTGTTGGCGCCGACCGTGCCGTCGGAGCCGAGACCGTAAAACAGCCCGCGAAAGACGTCGTCGCCGGCGATGGTGAAGTCGTCGTCCATCGGCAGAGAGGTGTGGCTGATGTCATCGACGATGCCGACCGTGAAGTGGTTTTTGGGCTCGTCGGCCGCGAGGTTGTCGAAGATCGACTTCACCATCGTGTCGTTGAACTCCTTCGACGACAGACCGTATCGGCCGCCGATGACCACCGGTTCAGCGGCAAAAGGACTCGAGCCTTCGGCCCGCGCCTCGTGGAGGGCGGTTACGACATCGAGGTAGAGGGGGTCGCCGAGACACCCCGGTTCCTTGGTGCGGTCCATGACCGCGATGCTCTTGGCCGTAGCCGGCATCGCGTCGAGGAAGTGCTGTGCCGAGAACGGGCGATAAAGCCGGACCTTGAGGACGCCCACCTTTTCGCCGCGTGCGTTGAGCCAGTCGACCATCTCGTGCACCGCCTCGGCGCCGGAGCCCATGATCACGATCACGCGTTCGGCCTCGGGGTCTCCGACATAGTCGAAGGGGTGGTAGACGCGTCCGGTGCGTTGGGCGAACTTGTCCATCGCCTCGACCACGTGACCGGTGCACGCTTCGTAGAAGGGGTTGATGGCCTCCCTGGCCTGGAAGAAGGTGTCCGGATTCTGTGAGGTGCCGCGAATGACCGGCCGATCGGGGGACAAAGCACGATCGCGGTGGGCGCGCACCAGATCGTCGTCGATCAGATGACGCAGGTCCTCGTCTTCCAGATACTCGATCTTCGATACCTCGTGCGAGGTGCGAAAGCCGTCGAAAAAGTGGAGGAACGGGATCCGGCTGGCAAGAGTAGCGGCCTGAGCGATGCACGCCATGTCGTGGGCCTCCTGCACCGAACCCGAGGCGATCAGCGCCCATCCGGTCTGGCGGACGGCGTTAATGTCCGAATGGTCGCCAAAGATCGACAGGGCGTGGGTGGCGAGGGTGCGCGCCGACACGTGAAAGACTGCCGAGGTGAGCTCGCCAGCGATCTTGTACATGCTCGGGATCATGAGCAGGAGTCCCTGAGACGCGGTGAAGGTGGTAGTCAGCGCACCGGCCTGGAGCGATCCATGTACGGCCGCCGAGGCACCGCCCTCGGACTGCATCTCGATCACGTCGGGCACGGTGCCCCAGATATTGGTTTTGCCCTGGGCTGACCACTCGTCGGCGAACTCACCCATGTTGGAAGATGGAGTAATCGGATAGATGGCGCATACGTCGTTGATGCGGTGCGCCACCGACGCGGTCGCCTCGTTGCCGTCAATCATCACCGTCCGTCGCTCTGTCATGGATACCTCCGCGGGCCGCACCGTCTGGTGGACTGCCCGGTTCTCGATGGGGTGCGATTACGCGACCTTCAGGTCACGTGAACAAATTCACAACGGTTAGGATAAACCTCGTTTCGTCTGCTGGCAAGGCCGAATTGGACAATCGAGTCGACCAAGCTGTCCAGTCACTCGGTCTTCGGCACGCGCATCCTGCCAATCGCCACGTTGATAGGATTCCTCCGGTTGAGGAAGCCGAACATTACCCGCTGCCTTCGGCCGATCTGACCGAAAATCTGTTCGATGCGTTTGTTCGACGGCTGCAGCCGCAGACCGGCCTCGAGGTTTTCCACGGCCTTTCTGCGATCGTCTCGCTCGAGATAGATCAGCGCCAGGTTGATGCGGTGATCGGCTTCCATGAAGTTGGCCTTGATCGAGATGTTGCAGTACTTCACGGCCTCGGCGTACTTGTGGCGGACCATCGCCAGACAGACGCCGTAGTAAGAAAAGCAGCCGGCCGCCACGCGCTTGTCCTGGAGGTCGCCTTCTGACGAGAGAATCGGGAGGTACTTCTCGAAGACCTCGATCGCCTTCTCGTAGCATTCGTTGCGGGTCCAGGTGACGGCGTCCCTGACTTTGTCGTGCATCACGCTGCGGTTCATATTCTGATCGGTCATCTCACCGAGTATAACCGGATCCTGCTCGACGGAGTAGTGCTCCGGCGGCAAAGATGGGTCAGGTGCCGTCCTCTCGCCATCTGTCGCTATAAGCTTCCACGATCTCGAGCAGCTGGCGGTGGACTCCGGGTGGTCCGCAGATCACGTTGCCGCTGGCGAGGAAAGACTCTCCGCCGTGCATGTCGGTGATCGTGCCGCCGGCCTCCTCGACCAAAACCGAACCGGCGGCAATGTCCCACGTTGAGAGCTGAAATTCGAAAAACCCGTCGAAAAGACCACACGCCGTATACGCGAGATCGAGAGCGGCGGCCCCGGGGCGTCGAATGGCCTTGCAGCGCAAGAAGACATCGCGAAAGATCGCCAAATAAGGGTCGAGAAGCTGGTGCGCCTTGAAGGGGAATCCGGTCGCCAGAAGGGCGCCTTCGAGCGAGCTTCGGCGGCTGGCTTGACAGGGCTGGCCGTTCCACCAGGCGCCGTGACCTCGTGCCGCGCTGAAGATGTCGTTTTTGCACGGGTCGAGAATGACCCCATACTCCACCCTGTCGCCAACCGCGACTCCGATCGAAATCGCGAACTGCGGAATGCCGTGGACGAAGTTGGTAGTGCCGTCTAGCGGATCGATGATCCACGTCGGTCCGGACCCCGTGGACCTCGACCAACCGGCCTCTTCAGAGAGCACCATGTGGTCTGGGAACCGTTTTCGAATGGCGCCGATGATGGCATTTTCCGACGCGAGATCGGCGGCGGATACGAGATCGTTGCGCGATTTTTCGCTGATTTGGTGAGGTTCGAGAGAACGCCAGTGTTTCATGAGCCGTGTGGCCCCGAGACCTGCGATCTCCACCATCTCGGCGAGAAAGGCCTCAGGCTCGTGAAATAGCACGGGATGCTCCTGGGTTGAACGTGATGGACTCGCCTGAAATGACCTTCGACGAACCAAGCTCCGGTTTTGACGCACGCTGCGAGCTGATGCTCGATGTCACGTGCAGGACCCTCGAGGAGGATCCGGAGCTGAGACTGTGCGAGGGATTGCGGCTGATCGAGGCCACCCGAAAAGCTGTCTCGAGGATCGCTCCCGAAACAGCCGAGGTCTTCGACGCCGATGTCCTGCCACGGATGAGAAACATCCTCATGACTCGATTCGGCCTGTCCGAGCTGCCCGACGGACCGGTCAACTGACGCCTGCGACCTCTGCGAACTCCGGAAACTCGTGGAGGACCTCGGGCGGAAGTCCGGTCTCGAGCTCGACCGTCACCTCTTCGCCTTCGAGGAGCTCGATCCCGGGCAGCGTTGCCGATACCCGCATCCCGGTTCCACGAGGGATTCCGCTGAGATCGAGCGTGACCCGTTGTGAGTTCTTTTGCTCCCCTTCGGCATCGAAGACCTGCACCAGTACGGTCAGGTTGTCGAGCACCTCGCCTCCCTTGTTTGTTACCTGGAGGTCAACCAGCAGTGTCGGTTGCCCTTCGGCGTCGTAGAGGGTGTTGGTGGCCACCGGAATGATGTTGTGGCTGTAACGTAGCCGCTCGACACGCTGTTCGGGAGTTTCCTCGTCGCCGCAGGCTGGGAGAGTGACCGCCGCGAGAATCACGATCGAGACCAGCACGGTTCTTTTCAGCATCATCGTCCTTCTCCTCGGGCGAAGTGTAACACCCGCCCACCCGTAGAGCTCACAACGTTTGAACGTGAAACGTCTGAACGTTCGAACGTTCCTCCCACCCGAATGGGGGAGATTCAGCATCATTCTTCCGGGCAGAAGATCTCGAGGATCCGGCGAACGTAATTCCTCGTTTCCTCGTACGGTGGTATGCCCTTGTAGCGCTCGACCGTGGTTGCGCCGGAGTTATAGGCCGCGAGCGCCAGTGACAACGACTCGAACCGATCGAGCATGGCACGGAGATGCGCCGCGCCGCCGCGCAGATTGTCGATCGGATCGAAGACGTCCTCGACCCCGTGATCCGCCGCAGCCGACGGCATGAGCTGCATCAGACCGGCAGCGCCGGCGCGTGACACCGCTCGCGGGTCGAACGCGGATTCGGTCTGCACGACAGCCACCACCAGCCGCGGATGGAGGTCGGCGGTGCGGGCGGCGTCGCGGACCGAAGCACCGAACGGGATGTCCAGCGGCACGGGATCATCGGTCCATCCCGACGGGCAGTCCGGATCGTCGAGACCATCCTCGATATCGATTTCGACCTCGTCGGCAATCACGCGGTCGATACGAAGCGCCGGCACCCGGAGGCTCCCACCACCTCTGAGGTCGAGCACGATTTCGGAGCCTTCGAGCCTGGCATCGGCCACCTTGAGGACGCGGCCGTCGACGAAAACTGCCAGTTTCGCGTTAGCTGTGTTCGGCGCGATGGCAATCAGGAGCATGAGAGTCCACGGTAACAATCTTCGAATTCATAATTCCTCTTTCCTCATTCATGATTCCTCATTCGTTTTACGCGCGTGGGTGCTTTTCGTCATACAGGCGGCGCAGGCGCTCGCGGGCGACATGGGTGTAGATCTCGGTGGTCGTGAGAGAGGCGTGGCCGAGCATCATCTGAACCGACCGGAGATCGGCGCCGTTTTCAACGAGATGGGTGGCAAACGAGTGACGAATGACGTGAGGGCTGACCTGCGAGCTGATCCCGGCTCTCACGGCGTGCCCGCGAAGGATCTTCCAGAACCCTTGTCGAGTGAGAGGACCGCCACGGTGGTTGAGAAAGAGCTCGGAAAGGCGGTGACGGTTGAGCCTCGGGCGTGCTCGTTGCGCATATTCGTCCAGCCGGGAAACTGCGCTTTCACCGAGTGGCACCAGCCGCTCCTTTCGTCCCTTGCCGATGACTCTCACAAAACCTGGGTCAAGGCGCACTCTTTCGATCGTCAGGCCGACCAGCTCGGAGACTCGAAGACCGGTGGCGTACAGGGTCTCCAGCATCGCTCGATCGCGGAGGCCGAGGGTGGTGCTGCTGTCAGGCGCCTCGAGCAGGGCCTCGATCTCCTCCGACGAGAGGGCGTGGGGCACCGTTCGCCAGAGGCTCGGAGACCTCAGGTTGGCGGTCGGGTCGGTGACCAAGATCTCGTTGTTGACGAGATATCGGAAAAAGCCGCGCAGAGCCGACAGGGCCCTGGCGGAAGAGCGCGCCGACAGACCGTCATCGCGACGCCTGCCGAGATAGGAACGAAGAGTTGCCCGTTCCACACCTGCGAGCTCGAGTCCCCGAGCGCCGAGCCAGGCGTCGAATTGCAGGAGGTCACGCCGGTAGGCCTCGACTGTGCGCGGGCTCAGGTTGCGCTCGACGGCCAGATGGGCGAGGAACTCGTGGACATGGTGCTCGACCGAGCTGGTCATGGGGGTATCGTACCCTTTACCCCGCGTCCGCGCCCGCGTCCGAGTCCGCGGCAGCGGCAGGATCAGCGACCGGAGCAACGATCAATTCCCGGTTCCGTATACTGGTTAGCGGGGCGGCGATGCCGCCCCGTCCTATGGAGCTTGTATGAATCCGGTGTCCGACACAGTCCTCGAGCGTCTGGAGCGTCTGCACTCATCCATCGTGAGAGTCATCCGCGGTAAGACGGAAATTGTCGACTCCCTCATTGCGGCTCTGCTCGCCCGCGGCCACGTGCTGCTCGAGGATGTTCCAGGGGTTGGAAAGACGACCCTTGCACAGGCCCTTGCCCGTTCGCTCGATCTCGATTTCAATCGCATCCAGTTCACGTCCGATACCCTGCCGTCCGATATTATCGGCATTTCGGTCTATCGCCGGGAGCGTGAGAAGTTCGAGTTCCTGCCGGGCCCGCTGTTTTCCAATGTGGTCCTGGCGGACGAGATCAACCGCGCCGCCCCGCGGACCCAGTCGGCACTGCTCGAGGCGATGAGCGAGCACGCCGTGACGGTGGAGAAAAATCGTCACCGCCTGGAAGAGCCTTTTTTTGTCGTCGCGACCCAGAATCCGGTCGAATCCACCGGCACCTATCCGTTGCCTGAATCGCAGCTTGACCGGTTTTTGATGCGTCTCTCGATGGGCTATCCCGGACGCGACGAGGAGCTTGAGCTGCTGCGTTCGAGTGGCGCGGAACCCGCGCTCGAGCGCCTGCAGCCGGTTGTCGACGCGCAGGAGGTGATTGAGATGCAGGGCCTGGTGGCCGAGGTCCACGTTTCGGAGGTCCTTCTTCAATACCTGCTCGAGGTGGTCGAGGCGACCCGTCGCCACGAAGCCCTTTCGCTCGGGGTGTCGACCCGTGGCTGTCTAGCGTGGCAGCGTTCTGCACAGGCGCTCGCGCTGGTCCGAGGACGGGCCTTTGTGCTCCCTGACGACCTGCAGGACACCGCCGAGTCGGTGCTCGCTCACCGGCTTTTGCACGCCGATCCGCTGGTTGGCGACGGCTGGGAAAGGAGCCGCTCGGAGCGCGCCGTGATTCGTGCGGTGCTCGAGTCGATTCCGGTTCCACGATAGGAAGAATTTTGGATTTCGAATTTCGAATTTCGAATTTTTCCAAGCACTTGAGTGCGAACCCAAGGCCCCAGTACAGGCCACAATGGGCGGATATCCAGATCCGCGAGTTCACCCAACGTGAGATTCTCGGATCCAAAGGGTGGGTGGGCGGAAATTCGAAATTCGAAATTCGAAATTCGAAATCACAAACGGCGTCATGAGCTTCGAGGCGAGCTTTCCCGGCTTCCGTCTCCGGCTCACCCGTTGGGGGATCGCCTACCTTGTGGGAAGCGTGATCCTCGGCATGGCGGCGGTCAACACAGGTAACAATTCGCTGATGGCTCTCCTCGGTCTGGCGTTGGGCAGCTATGTTGTCTCCGGGACCTGGTCTCGACAGGTCCTCGGAAGTGTCGAGGCGACTGTGACCTTGCCTCCCGAGGTCTTCGCCGACCGATCCGCACTGGTGGATATCGAGCTTGTCAACACCTCACGCACCTTTCCGGCCTACGGTGTGGTGGTCCGAGATGGTGACGGCCGGGCCGTCATTTTCGACGAGCTCGTGGCCACAGACTCGCGGCGCAAACACACCGTCGAGGTCGTTTTCCCAGACCGCGGCTGGCATACGCTCGGTCCTTGGCGCCTCGAGGTGATCCTTCCGCTCGGCTTTTTCCTCAAATCCAAGGAGCTGATCTGGGAACAGCAGGTGCTGGTTTACCCGCGTCTGCTTCCCAACGCCCCCCAGGCGACCCGCCGCGGCGGAGGCCGGCGCTCTCCCGACGCTCTCGACTCGAGGGGCCGCGAGGGCGAGGTGACCCAGCTTCGCGATTATCGAGAGGGCGATGAGTTGCGCGCAATGCACTGGAAGCAAACGGCCCGTCAGCGTCGATTGGTCGTTGTCGAGCGCCAACGGGCCACCGAAACTCCGGTGTTCTTCGTGCTCGACCCGCGTCTCGAGAATCCATCCGACCCGCGGCAGACCGATCGATTCGAAAGACTCGTATCGGAGGTTGCCACGGGAGTGGTTCAACGGCTGCGTCAGGGAAGCCCGGTCGGAATCGTCGTCGGTTCGGTGGTTGTCCAGCCGGTTCGCACGATTCGCCGGGCGCCGGTCTTGTTGCCCTTGATGCCGTCCTTGGCGACGTCGACGGTGACCTTGTAGACGGTCTTGTCGACGGGCGGGGCCTTGGGCGTGTTGGCTTGGACCTTCGGGGGCTCCTTGCCCTCGTAGATGAAGG
>CBDTWX010000248.1:0-8067 GCA_965364305.1 uncultured Thermoanaerobaculia bacterium | reverse complement strand
CCTTTCTGATTTCGCCGCAAAAGACGTGTAACCGGTTGATCGACGGATCGTCGTCGCTCCAGTGAAAGCCGCGATCGCGGCAATCTTGCGCGACCGCCGGTGCGCCATATGTCGTCAGCAGCAGAACTAGCGTGCAAGCCGCCAAGCCATGAAAGGCAAGCGGCATCTCAAGCCCGCTCCGGATAGAGGCGGGCGAACTCGAGGGCGATGAATCCGCCGTACGAGATGCCCATCGGATGAACCTTTTCCACCCCGAGCTCGTCCATGATCAGCGCGAGGTAGCGGGCGAGCTCGTCGATGAAGTAGGGCACGTCCTCCTTCGACGACTCCCCCTGACCGAGGAAGTCGTAAAGTATCACGTCGTACCCGTCGGTCAGCAAGGGCAAAAAGCCGTACCAGGCACTGGTGCTCATGGCGAGCCCGTTGAGCAGACACACCGCCTCGCGATCACCGCTGCCGAAGTACTCCCACCAGATTCGCTGATCACCGATCTCGAGGTGACCACTACGATCCGGTCTGATTTCCTGGTTCATCAGCCCCCCAGATTCGAATTTTGAATTTTGAATTTTGAATTTCCACGCGCCCTTACCACCAATTCACCCAGCTGAGGGTGGGCGGGAATTCAAAACTCAAAATTTAAAACTCAAAACTCTGTTCTCAAGCTCGCTTGAGAACAGTGCAGACCGAGGCGCAGATTGGGCCGCCGATGTTGAAGGTCGCCGCCATCCTCGGGTCCGGCACCTGCAACGCTTCCGGCACCTTGCCAAGAAGCTGCCAGGCGCACCAGCCAATCATCGCCAAACCGGTCGCGCCGATCGGGTGGCCCTTGGCGATCAGCCCGCCCGAGGTGTTGATGCCGCACTCGCCGTTGGCGTCGGCCTTGCCCTCGGTCCAGTATCGCGCTCCCTCACCATAACCGGCCTTGCCGAGGACCTCGGCGCCGATCGCACCCATCACCGTGAAGCAGTCGTGGACCTCGGCCACGTTGACGTCGTCCGGACCCGCCCCGGCCATCTCGTAGGCGGTGTTCATGGCGCGGAAGGCGCCTGCCGGCTTGAGGATGTCGCGGCCTTCCTTGAGGAGCGGGTCGGTCGCCTGGCCCCATCCGGCGATCTCGACACAATCGGCCTTGGCGATCCCGAGCTTCGCCAGCCCCTCTTCGGAGGCGACGATGATCCCCGCGTAGCCGTCCGAGATCTGCGAGCAGTCATAGGTCTTGAGCGGCAACCCATCGACGATGTAGCGGTTTCGACCCTCGACGGTCGCGGCCTCGTCGAGCGAGACCTGGACCTTTTGCATCTGGGCGAAGGGGTTGTGGTTGCCGTTGGCGTACTCGCGAGCCGAAATCTCTGCGAGATCCCGTTCTGTTACCCCGTGGGCGGCCATGTAGTCGCGCATGACCTCGGCGAAGAGATGGGGAAAGACATAGACCTTGCCCTCGCGTTCATCGGGGTGTGAGGAGTAGCCCAGCACCTCGCCGATCAACGTGCCGTCCATTTTGCCCTCGTCGTTGCGCATCTTCTCGTAACCGACCGCGAGACCGACATCGCCGAGACCCATCTGTAACTTGCCGATCGTGGTCAGCAGTGCCTGGCCGCCCGTGGCGCAGGCGTTCTCCACCGACTCGATCGGTTTGGCGGCGAGACCCGGCACCATCGCCATCAGCCCCGCCAGCAGCGCCTGTTGGTTCAGCGGAACATTGCAGGTCGCCCCCACCGAGGCGACGTCGATGGCAGAGGGGTCCGCACCGATCTCGGAGCAGGTCCCGTCGACCGCGTTGGAAATAATCTCCGGCACGGTCATGTCGAAGAGCTTGCCGAATTTCGATTGGTGGTATGCGGCGATATAGATCTTTTTCACGTTGCCTCCTTCATCGATCCTCATTTCAAATTTCGGGCTGTGATTTCGCGCCACTATCATTCACCGTCACGGGAAAATGGAAGCTCGCGCGAAAGCCCAGCCCGAAATTTGAGATTGACATTATTTTTTTTCCTCTTTCCAGCGTTCCGCAAGCTCCCCCTTCACCACTTTGCCATACGGCGTTCGGGGTAACTCATCGACGACGTGGAATTCCTTGGGAATCTTGTAGCGGGCTAACCGAGCGGCAAGAAACTCGCCCAGCTCTTCGGCTGCGACGGTTGCATCCGCCGCCGGCACCACGAAGGCGATTCCGACCTCGCCCCAGGTTTCGTGCGGCATCCCCACCACCGCAGCATCTGCGAGCGACTGGTGTTGAAGGAGGTTATTTTCGATCTCCGCCGGATACACGTTGACCCCACCTGAGATGAACATGTCCTTGGCTCGACCCGCGATGTAGAAAAAACCGTCGCTGTCGCGAAGCGCCATATCCCCGGTATGGAACCACCCCTCCGAGTCGATCGCCTCCGCGGTCGCCTCAGGGTTATTCCAATACCCGGCGCTGACGTGCTGTCCGCGGAAGCACAGCTCTCCGATCTCGTCGGGTGGAAGCTCCGCCCCGCCCTCGTCCACCACCCGCGCCTCGGTGAACATCAGAGGTCTCCCGATCGATCCTGCCTTGGCCCACGCCTCCTCATCGGACATCGAGAAGCAGTTGACCCCGACCTCGGTCAAACCGTAGCCCTGCCTCAGCACCACTCCGCGGTCGCGATAGACGTTGACGAGATGGCGCGGCAACGGCGCGCCACCCGAAATGAACCAACGAACCCGACCGAGATCGGCCGTTTTGAACTCGGGAGCCTCCGCCAACATCGCCCAGATCGTCGGCACACCGAGCACGACCGTGCAGCCCTCATCCTCGATGACTCTCCAAACCTCGCTTGGGTCGAAATCGCGGTGGAGGACGATGGTTCCGCCGGCCAAGATGATCGGCACCAGGAAGGCGCCGAGCCCACCGGCGTGATAAAGCGGTGTGAAGATCGGGCTCACGTCCTCCTCACCGAGCTGCCAGCAGACGACCGTGTTGTACGCATTCCACGCCACCATACGGTGGGGCGTCACAACCCCTTTCGGCTTCCCGGTCGTGCCCGAGGTGTAGAGCAGGCAGTAAGGATCTTCCGGTTCGCACGCGCCCGGCACGAACTCGTCATCGCCAACTGCAGAGAGGAGCTTCTCCCACGCGAGGTCATCGACCGCGCCGCCCTCGTCGAGCGCAACAAACCGGCCGACATCCACCCGGGATCGAAGCCCCCTCACTGTTTCGGCGTGCTCGCCACCGTAAACCAGCGCCGACAGCCTACAGTCGGCGACGATCGAGGCCAACTCGGGTGGCGTCAACCGGGTCCCGAGCGGCACCAGGATGACGCCAGATTTGCCAGCCGCGAAGAAGGCGTCGAGGAACTCGAGCCGGTTGCCGGCGAGGATTCCGAGCCGGTCGCCCCGTTTGAGACCGAGGGCGTAGAGCCACGCGCGGGCGCAGGTTGCCGCGCGATGGTCCATCTCTTTGTACGTCAGACGGCGGCCGGTCGCGACGTCGACCACCGCGGTGCTTTCGGGGGAGAGACGGCTCCGTTCACCGAGGATATCGCCGGAGATCATGGCACCGTCCCCTCCGTCTCCTCGGCGGCTCCTTCTTCGACCTCTCGCTCCGGAGGCGGCATCTCCAACGCCGATCGTAAGGCCTCGATCACCTTGTCCGGGCACTCGCGGTGCGGCACGTGCCCGCAGCCGTGGACGGGGTGCATCCTCGCCCGTGGCAGACCGTCGAGGAGACGTTGAGCATAGTCGAGGGTGAACAGCCCATCGGCGTCGCCCCATACCAACTCCACCGGAACCGTCACCTCGTGCAAGCGATCGTCGAGAAGATAGGCGCTGATCTCGTCACCGGCATCTGCGAGGCGCGCCGCCAGCCGACCCGCCGGCCCGACCCGGGAGTGGCGGATGACGTCGTCAAGCACGAAGCCGGGGAGCGGCAACGTCGCCGGCCCCATCAGCGCCTTCATGGTCTCTGCCGCCTCCGAGCGCGTCTGTGGATAGAGGTTGACGGCGGGATTGTCCCCCCGGACGGCGCCTCCGTTGATGGCCACGAGGCGAGCCACGCGACCAGGTTGCTGATGGGCGTAGAGCATGGCGGCCCAGGCGCCCATCGAGTTACCGACGAGGATGGCCTGCTCACCCTCGCAGGCCTCGTTCACCACCGCCACGACACCGGCCAGCACCTGGTCGATGCCAAACGGTCCGCTGCGCGGATCACTCTTCCAATGGCCGGGCAGATCCGGGATCACGACCCTATAGTCCTCGACAAACGGCGGCACCATCCGCGCCCACGTTCCCGCCTGGTCACCGGCACCGTGGAGCAGCACCATGCACGGGCCCGATCCGGCCTGCCACACCGTCATCCGCCCGTCCGGCGTGACGACGGACGTCGTTCCAAACCCCAACTTGCCGAGAGCCAGGCGGCTGAAGTGTGCATCCACCTTCAGCGGCCTTTTCCACACCATCGCGACCGAGGCGATGATGGCGATCACGATCAGGACACCGATTGCGAGAAAGACCCTTAGCAGCTTTTTACCCATCGAAAGCTCCCTGATCATCGCGAATTCGGAATTTTGAATTTTGAATTTTGAATTCCCAACCAACCCCCCGGGTTTCGGGGGCGGGCGGGGGTCAATTCAAAATTCACAACTCAACATTCAAAATTCTCTCCACGACCTCGCTCACCGCATCCGGAATGCGGCGCCTGCCTGGTTATACCCTACCCCGGATCCGACCAACGCCACCAGGTCGCCCGAGGTAATCTTGCCCTTCTCGATGGCGTCATCGAGAGCCATCGGCACGCACGCCGAACCCGCGTAGCCCCACTTCTCCATCACCGTGTGGGCGCGCTCCGTGGGTAGACCGAGGTCAGCCATCACCAGCTCGATGGACGGCTTTCTCACCTGGGTGAAGATCGCGTGGTCGATCTCCGAGACCTCGAAACCGCCGTTTTCGGCCAAGGCGCGCACCACCTTCGGCCAGCCCTCGTGGTTCACCTCGGGGGGGTAGCGCTCGATCATCCGCACCGCGGTCCTCCCCTCGCGGACGGCCTCCTCGGTGGCCGGTTCGTGGGTTGCACCGGCGTAGATACCCCAGTGGCCGTGATACGAGCCGTCGGCCCGCATGGCCGAGGAGACGAACCCGGGCCCGTCGGCGGGTTCGAGCACGGCGGCGCCGGCGCCGTCTCCATAGAAAAAGATCATCGGATCGTCGGGCGCCGCCAGCTTGTGCATGTTGTAGACGCCGACCACCAACACGGTCTCGAGGGCCGGGTTGGCGGCGATCAGACCCGACGCGATCGCGGCGCCGGTGGGAAACGAGGCACAGGCGCAGCCGACATCGAAGGTGCCCGCGTTGACCGCCCCCAGCTTGTGCTGCAGCACCACCGAGGTCGCCGGCGTCGTGTAATCCGGAGAATCGGTGCCGAGGATGATCACATCGACATCCTCCGGCCGCCGCCCTGCCTTCTCGAGCGCCTGCCGCGCCGCCGGCAGGGCGATGTCCGAAGTACACCAGTCCTCCGGCGCCCACCAGCGGGTCAGGATTCCCGTCGATTCCTGCATCGCGTCGACGAAATCCGGAAGGTGTGGAAAACGTTCCCGGAGGGCGTCGTTCGACACCTCGATCTCGGGGATGTATCTGCCTGTCGCAACTATGGTTGCGTAACGCGTCATATTCTCTCCCGTATCCATGCCGTGCTCCGGTCAATACCACTTTCTTCAGCGCAGCCTTCTCTGAAAGCGCTCCCCGAGAGGATGCCAGGCACGCCGATTCGCGGCGAATCGGGATGCCAGGCACCTCCGGTCAACGCGCTCACGCGCACCCTTTACCCAAGGAGGGGATGTGGGCGGTAAATTCGAACTCCGAATTGCGAATTCCGAATTCCGAATTTGAAGGGGTGGGTGGGCGGCCATTCCTAATTCCTCATTCCTCAGTCATCGGGGTGGGCGGGGGAAAATTCCGAATTCCGAATTCCGAATTCCGAATTCTACTGGGTATACGGGTGGGCATTCCCAATTCCCAATTCCCAATTCCTAATTCCTAATTCCTCATTACTACATCTCGCCCTACGTGCCGATCACCAGTCCCCCATCAACCGACAACGTGATGCCTGTCACCCAATTCGCGACATCGGAGGCGAGCCACAGATAAGCCTCGGCGATGTCGGCCGTGTCGCCGATCCGACCCATCGGGGTGTGGGCCACCATGCTCTGGATGATCTTCTCGGGCATTCCGCTGATGATCTCGGTCTTGACAAAGCCCGGCGCCACCGCGTTGACCCGGATGCCGTAGCGTCCGAGCTCGCGGGCCCAGGTCTTGGTCATGCCGATGACGCCCGACTTGGTGGCCACGTAGTTGGTCTGGCCGAAGTTGCCGTTGAGCCCGGCCACCGAGGAGGCGTTGAGGATCACGCCACCTCCGCCCGCAATGAGATGCGGTGCCACCGCGCGGGTGCAGTTGAAGACCCCCTTGAGGTTGACTCCGATCACCGCGTCCCAGGCCTCGTCGGTCATCTGAGAGACCACCTCGCCGTCCTTGTACTTGACGAGCTGCGCATCGCGCAAGATGCCGGCGTTGTTGACCAGCACGTCGATCGAGCCCCAGAGGCCCACCACCTCGGCAACCGCCGCATCGACCTGGGCGGAGTCGGCGACATCGACCTTTTGAAAGACCCCGGCGCTCTGCGGCGCCTCATTCACGTCCCACGCGGCGACCTTGCAGCCCTCGGCCGTGAAACGCTCGGCCGTTGCGCGGCCGATGCCGGCTGCCGCCCCGGTCACGATGACAACCTTGTCCTTGAGTCCTGTTTCGATCATGGATTCTCCTCCAGAGGTTTCCGCCAAATCGGCCGCGGAAAAAACCGCAATCGTTCGGCCGCATCACCACAGAAAAGGGGGGCGCCGATTTTCGGCGCCCCCTCGGTCTTTTATCAGAAGAAGCGATACTCCAGTGTCGCCACAAAGGTCCGCGGCGCACCGTAAGACCCCTGCAGGATCCCCAGCACCGGAATGTTGTAGCCGTTGGTGAGGTACTCCTCGTCGGTGAGATTTTTGCCGCTCACCCCGAAGCGCCACTTGGCATTCCCCGACAGCCAGGCGATCCAGGCGTCGACCCGACCGTATGCCGGCTGAATGATCGGATCCACCCCCTCGTTGGTCAGCATCGAATCGTCGCGGTAGGAGTAGCCAAGGCTGCCGGTGAGCAGACCGCCAAAGGCCGGGAAGTCGACATTCGCGCGGATCGCCCCGGTCCACTCCGGTGCGTTGGTAATGACCTGGGTGTCGACGATGCCATCCTCGTTTTCGTCGAGAAATGAATCAGGTGTCGCGTCGAGGTAGGCGAGAAAGCCCGACAGCCCGAACCAGGATTTCGTAGCCCAGTTGTACTCGACCTCGAGCCCTTTAATGGTGGCATCCCCCGCGTTGAGGAAATCACCGAAGAAAGAATCGTCCTCGCCGTCACCGTCCGAGTCGTAAGCGGTAAAGGTGCTGACCTGGATGTCGGTGTAATCGCCGTAAAAGATCGCGCTGTTGAGGACCAGCGACCGGTTCGCGAGCACTGTCTTGACCCCGAGTTCGGCCACCGTCATCACCTCGTCATCGACGATCACCGAGGGAACCGGGTTGACGTTGTTTTGGGCGCGGACGTTGAAACCGCCGCTTTTGAAACCCCGGTTGACCTTGACATAGCCCATGACGTCCTGACTGAACTGATAGTCGAGACCGATCTTTGGAGCCAGGGACTCGAAGGTCGCGCTTTCGTCGAACTCCCCTGCGACAAAATAGTAGTCGGTGAAATCGTTGTCGGTGTTGAAAACGTTGAACGCCGTGCCTTCCTTTTTCTCGCGGGTCGGCCGCAGGCCCAGGTTGAGCGTCCAGCGATTGCCGAGTTTGATGGCGGCGTCGGCATATACGGCGTACGATTTGGTCTTCGTGTCTCCGGTCGTCGTGTTCGGGAAGTTGGTGAAGAAAATGGCCTCGACCTCGCCTCCCGCCAGTCCGTCGAAGTAGTAGAAACCGAAGACGCCGCTCCACCTTTTGGAGCCGGTGTAGACGAGCTGGAACTCCTGAGTGGTCTGATCGTCATAATAGGTCGCCTCGGAGTCGGCGATGG
>CBDTWX010000247.1:0-8084 GCA_965364305.1 uncultured Thermoanaerobaculia bacterium | reverse complement strand
CCTGGCACTGACAAGGTCGTCACTTCGAGACGATGCTCCCGCACCCCGGCATGCCGCCATAGGGGTTGCCGATCTCTTCCCCGGGCTGGAGCCAGGAGCGCTTGTGCATCGGGCAGTAGGCGACAGCCGGGCGGTGGATGTCTTCGACGCCTTCGCGCCATCGCACCAACGGCTTGCTGAGAGCGTAGAGACCGTCACGAGCCGCCTCGAGCGTTGTCGCCGCAGCGATGGTATCGGCGGCGGCAATCATCTCGTCGAGTTTTTCCCGCACCACGTCCACCGCCTCGCCGGTGGCGCCTGCACGATCGGCGCTGAAGTCAGCCTCGAGCGCTCGCAACTCGGAGGCGATCGCTTTGCCGTTTTCGTTCACGTCGATCATAGAATCGTTGAGCAGCGCGAGACGCACCGACTCGTAGTGATCCATCACCGCCTCAAAGGTGTTGTGTCCATCTCCCCAAACCGGTGCACTCAACGCAAGCCCAAACACACCCATCAACACTATTTTTTTCATAAGCATCTCCTTGAATTCAGGTTCTGTTTTCAAATAACGGACTCTTTCGAAGCCCCACCGATTTCCAAATGAAAAAAATCGCCGGGTAGACGAGAAGCTCGCCGAAGAACGAGGTCACGATGCCGCCGACCATCGGCGCGGCGATCCGCCGCATGACATCGGCGCCGGTGCCGGTGGCCCACAGGATGGGCACCAGAGCGATGAAAGTAGTGGCGACGGTCATGGCCTTTGGCCGGATCCGCTGCACCGCGCCGTGGTCCACGGCCTCGGCGAGGTCGCGCCACGAAACCATCTGGCCCCGCTCCTTCCAGCGCTCGTAGGCGATATCGAGGTAGAGCAACATGACCACGCCGGTTTCAGCGTCGAGGCCGGCCAGGGCGATCAGCCCCACCCACACGGCGATCGACCAGTTGTAACCCAGGAAGTACATGAGCCAGATGGCGCCCACCGCCGAGAAGGGCACTGCGAGCAGTACGATGGCGGTCTTGGTCAGCGATTTCGTGTTGAAATAGAGGATCAGAAAGACCAGGAGGAGCGTGATCGGCACGATGAAAACCAGCCGCGCCTTCGCTCGTTCCATATATTCGTACTGGCCCGACCAGAAGATGGTGTAACCGGTCGGTAGCTCGACCTGTTCCGCCACCTCGGCCTTCGCCCGTTCGACCCAGGTGCCGACGTCGATACCGCGCAGGTCCACGTACACCCACGCGTTGGGGCGCGCGTTCTCGGACTTGATCATGGGAGGCCCCTGCCGGATGAGGAGCGTCGCCACCTGGCCGAGCGGCACCTGGGCACCGGCCGGCGTCGGCACCAGCACCTCGGCGAGGGCCGTGACGTCGTCCCGCAGCTCTCGCGGATAGCGAACGTTGATCGGGTAGCGCTCGAGCCCCTCGACCGTCCACCCGACGTTCATTCCGCCGATGGCCGACATGATCACGTCCTGCACATCGCCCACCGTGAGTCCATAACGAGCGGCGGCCTCGCGGTCGATATCGAAGTCGAGGTAGCTGCCGCCCATCACCCGCTCGGCGTATGCCGACAAGGTCCCCGGCAGTGGTTTGACCACCGCCTCTACCTCCTTGCCGATGCGCTCGAGCTCGGCGAGATCGGGTCCGCCGATCTTGATCCCGACCGGTGTTTTGATGCCGGTTGACAGCATGTCGATGCGAGTCTTGATTGGCATGGTCCAGGCGTTGGTCAGTCCCGGGAACTGGATCGCCCGGTCGAGGTCCTCGATGAGCTTTTCTTTGGTCATCCCAGGCCGCCACTGCGAAGGATCCTTGAGAACGATGGTGGTTTCGATCATCGACAACGGGGCAGGATCGGTGGCGGTTTCCGCGCGACCCACCTTTCCCAGCACCGACTCAACCTCTGGAAAGGTGGCGATGATCTTGTCGGTCTGCTGCAAAAGCTCCTTTGCCTTGGTGATGGAGATGCCGGGAAAGGTCGTGGGCATGTAAAGCAGGTCGCCCTCCCACAGCGGCGGCATGAACTCCGACCCGATGTGCTGGATCGGGATCCACACTGACGCCACCACCACCACCGCCAACAGCACGACCAGCCAGCGCCATTTCAAGGCCAGGTTGAGCGCAGGCGTGTAGAGAAAGCGCAAAAACCGGGAAACCGGGTGCCGTTCCTCGGAGTGGATCTTGCCGCGCACGAACCAGAACATCAGCACTGGGATGACGGTCACGGCGACGATCGCCGCCATCGCCATCGAGTAGGTCTTGGTAAAGGCGAGCGGTCTGAAAAGCCGCCCCTCCTGCGCCTGCAGCGTAAAGACCGGTATGAAGGAAACGGTGATCAGGAGCAGGCTGAAAAACAAGGTCGGTCCGACCTCCTGCGCCGAGCGCAGAATGATCTCGAAGTGACTCCGCTCTCCGCGCCACTCCTCGTAGTGCTTGTGGGCGTTCTCCACCATGATCACGGAAGCGTCCACCAGCACGCCGATCGAGATGGCGATGCCGCCCAGCGACATGATGTTGGCCCCGAGCCCCTGGATCCGCAAGATGATGAAGGCCATGAGGATCGATATCGGGATCGAGATGATGGCCACGAAAGCCGAACGGAAGTGGAAGAGGAAAATGATGCACACCAGAGCGACGATGATCGATTCCTCAATGAGCGTGCGGGTCAGGGTCTCGATGGAGTCGTGGATCAACTCGGTCCGGTCATAGCCGACCGAGATCTCCACGTCCTCCGGCAGCGCGCTCTGGAGCTCGGCAAGTCGTTCTTTGACCGCGGCGATGGTCGAAAGGGTATCAGCGCCCGAGCGCACAACCACGATGCCCCCCACCGTCTCGCCCTCGCCATTCCAGTCGGCGAGGCCACGCCGGATCTCGGGACCGATGGTGATATTGGCGACGTCGGACAGATAGAGCGGCGTGCCGCCGGGGCCGACGCCGAGCGGGATGTGTTGGAGATCTCGGATCTCCGTGATGTATCCGCGACCGCGCACCATGAACTCGCGCTCGCCCATTTCCACCAGACGTCCGCCGACGTCGCTGTTGGAGCGTTGGATGGCGGTCTTGACGGCGGCCAGCGAGATCCCGTAGGCGCGCAGCCGCACCGGGTCGACCTCCACCTGGTACTGGCGCACGAAACCGCCCAGAGACGCCACCTCCGACACCCCATCCACCGACATCAGACCGTATCTGAGATGCCAGTCCTGGTAGGAGCGCAGCTCGGCCAGCGAGCGTTCCGGCGAGTTGAGAACGTACATGAAGGCCCAACCGACGCCGGTGGCGTCGGGACCGAGCTGCGGTGCCACGCCGTCGGGGAGCTGGCCCGTAAGACCGTTGAGATATTCGAGCACCCGCGACCGCGCCCAATAGAGATCGGTCCCGTCCTCGAAGATCACGTAGACGAATGAGAAACCGAAGAACGAGTAGCCGCGCACGACCTTGGCAAACGGCACAGCCAGCATCTTCGACGTGATCGGATAGGTCAGCTGATCCTCCACCACCTGCGGCGCCTGGCCGGGGTATTCGGTGTAGATGATGACCTGGACATCGGAGAGATCGGGGATCGCGTCGAGGCGGATGGTTCCCATCGCCCACACACCGCCTAGAATGGCGAAGATCACGGCGATCACGACGACGAATTGGTTGCGGAGGGACCACTCGATCACCCGATTCAACATGACAAAGGTCCTTCCGATTTGCTCGCGCTCGAATCGCAATTCCGACCGGCTCCATCCCGGGCTGAGCAAGGCTCACCCCAGGATGTTTCCGGCCGGAATTGCGGATGAGGAAGGATGTTGGAAGAGGTCAGCGAAATCATCACTTGCCTCCGGAGCGCCGCGAGGCGATCATTTTTTGGATCGCTTCGCGGAGGTTGGACTCGGAGTCGATCAGGAACTGGGCCGAGGTGACGATCTCGTCGCCGTCGGCCAGGCCCTCGAGGACCTGAACGTAGCCCTCGCCACTGGGTCCGAGCACCACCTCCCGAGGGGCAAAACGGCCGTTGCCGAGTGCCACTACCAACAGATTTCGTTCTCCGGTGCGGATCACCGCCTCGGCCGGCACCACCAAGGCGCCGGTCGCCGCCACCGGCTCGAACACCACCGTGGCGAACATGCCGACCCGCAGACGCCGGTCCCGATTGGGAACATCGAGCGTCAGCTGCACCGTGCGAGTCGCCTCCGACACCTCGGGCTCGATGAAGCGCACGCGGCCCCGGTAGGTCACGCCCGGGAAGTAGCTCAAGGTGATGGTGGCCGGACTGCCAACGTCGATCCACGGAAGCTGGTTGTCGAAGACCTCGACCGTCAGCCAGAGGTTGGAAAGATCAGCGATATGCAGCAGCTCCATTCCGGGCTCAGTGGCCATGCCCTCGAGCCCCGGCATCCGCAACATCACCACGCCGCTTGCCGGCGCCAGCACCTGCAGCGTGCGAAAGACCCGTCCGGTCTCCTCGAGTCTGCGGACCTGCTCGGGATCGACGTCCCAATAGGCCAGGCGCTGGCGGGCCGCCTCGACGAGGGCAAGGGCGCGATCCCTGGTGTCAGCTGGGGCGGACTCCAGCTGTTGTGAGTAGCGCACGGCCGACAGAAGCTCCTGTTCGGTCTGCACCAGCTCGGGCGCGTAGATCTCGAACAACGGCTCGCCCTTGGCCACCGGCTGGCCGATGTAGTTGATATAGGTCTTTTCGATGAAACCAGGGTATTTGGTTGTGACCGAGACCATTCGTTCCTGGTCGTAGCCGAGCGAACCCACGGTCCGGATCTCGCGGGTGATGTCCCGCCTTTCAACCCGCTGGGTGAGGACATTCATGTTCTGCTGCACGGCCGGGTTGATCGTGACGACAGCACCGTCGGCAGCCGCGGGCGGGGCATGCCCCGCCCCTACGGCCTGGTCGGTGTAGACCGGTACGTAGTCCATTCCCATTTCGTCCTTGCGCGGCTCGGGCGAGGTGATGTTCGGGTCCATCGGGTTGCGGTAGAACAGGATCTCGCGCCCCTCATTTCCGTGCCCGCCATCCTGCCGCACCTCCACAAGATCCATCCCGCAGATCGGGCAGCTCCCCGGTTCGCTCTCCAGAATGTCCGGGTGCATCGGACAGGTCCATACACCGTCTCCGTCTCCGTGCCCGTCTCCGTGCCCGACATCCTGCCGTACCGGCACCAGATCCATCTGACAGATCGGACAGATCCCCGGTTCCTCCTGCAACACCTCGGGATGCATCCCGCACGTCCACAAACCCGTACCGCGCCCGTCTCCGTCTCCGTGCCCGACTTCCGCTGACCGCTCGAGCCCCAGCCACCCATCCACCGGGCTGACGCCCAGAGGATCCGCCACTAGCAGCAACATCACCACCGCACCGGCAAGAGCCCAGACTATCGCCCGCACGGTGGCGCGCCCCCGCTCGTCGAAATGACAGGCGGCATATATGCCGCCCCTACACTGTGGACCAGCCTCGCGATTTGAGTGGTCGGGCCGGGATTCATCCCGCCCGTGATCTAACGCGTTGCGAGTCGGCTTTTTCATTGTTTGATCTCCTCGTCGTTGAAAGGCGTCAGCGGTCCGGCAGTCACTCCCTCGAGCCTTGCGTACGCGACACCAAGATCGGTGCGAACCCGTTCGGCTGCGATGCGGACTCCGTGCAGGACGCGCTCGGCGTCGAGCAGATCGAGGGCATCGGCGGTGCCCGCGGCGTAGGCGGACTCGGCCGACAAGAGCGACTGACGTGCCTGAACGAGCAGCACGTCCTCGTAGAGCCTCATCTGCTCGATCAACAGAGGAATCCTGTGGAGGAGATCGCCGAGCTCGCCGTCGATTTCCGCCGAGGCCTCGCGCAGACCCTCCTCTGCGGCGAGCCGGTTCAACACCCCCTCCTCCACACCCGCCTCCAGCTTCGACCGCCAGAGTGGGAGGCTCACACCACCCGTCAGACCGAGAATATCCTGTCCGTTGTCACGGGGAGGGTTGAGACGACCCGCCTCGTCGCTCCTCCGGCTCACATAGCCGTAGTTCAGTCCAACCACCACGTTCGGGTTGTAGGCCTTTTTCTTGCGCTCGACCCTCAGCGCGGCTGCCTCCGCCCGCGCTCTCGCCATCACCAGCTCGGGCCGACCTGAGAGGGCGCGGTCTCTCAGGGCCTCGCCATCGAGCGACCACATCCGCTGCCGAGCCGGCTCTGAAACTACGAGCGAGTCTGTCTGGGGGCGGTAGCGCAGTGCGTTGAGACGCGCCACCAAAGACGCCCGGTGGGAAGCGATGCCGAGCAGCCGAGCATCGGTGCGGGTGATCTCGGCCTGGATCTTGATCACCGTCTGGTCAAGCCCGACGCCCGACGCGTAGCGGGCGAGAGCGAGCTCTGCGTAATGGTCGAGCGTGGCTCGGTCCTCACCGACGAGTCGACGTTCGCCGTCGAGGAACTGGAGCTCGAGGTAACCGACCCGGGCCTCCGTCAACACCGCGATCCGCGCCGCCTCCACCTGCGCGCGGCTCGCCGCGGCCTCCCACACTGCGGCCTGCTCGTCGAGCTTCAGGGTGCCGAACCAGGGCAGCCGTTGCGAGAGGTTGACGGCCGCGCGTTGCGGTCCGACCCGGGTCTGTGGCGGCAGCAGGAACCAGGTCAGCGACGCCGTCGGGTCGGGCAGTGCCTTCACTTGCGGCACCCGCTGCACGACGGCCGAAGCCTCCGCCCGCATCCGCGCCAGCCGAGGATTCCTCTCGAGCACCTCTTCAAGCAGCAACCGCAGCCTGCCGTCTGCTATCGAGGCCACGACATCGTCAGCTGCCGTCAGCCCTGCCGGTTCTTCGGTTGTGGCCGCTGCGACGTCCGCGGCCAAGACGGACCCGGCCATCATCAGTGCAACGCAGATTTTTGAAACAGCGATCGTAGTTCTCATTCCCAACCCCTTTTGACGTGAGAAGAAGGCACACTTCTCCCCATGCGGCAATTCGCGAAGCGAACGGCTCTATGTCAAAAAGGCGCAGCCGATGAGGAAAATGGGTGGGGTAGGTGGCGTGGAGGGCTCACCGGACGAGCTCGCGGTAACCGCGCCAGACGTCCAGTCAGGTGCGGCCACCACGGCAAAGGGCGCATCGGCCGCTGCGGTCTCGAGTGGCGGCGGCGTGTCGGCGGTCACCGCCGGTGGTGCCTCGCGACCGCAGTCGCAAAGCGATGAACCAAACGAGGGCGCCGGCGGCGTTTCGTCTTCCGATCCGCAGCAAGGGTGTGTCTGCGGCGCCGGTTCCACGGCCTCGGTTCGCGGGCACGGTGCACCGCGGCCGCAGTGACCGCATGGACCGGCCGTGGGTGCAGCCAGCGCCAATCCCGGGAGGAGCAGCGCGAAGATGAGGGCGGTTCGGAGCTTGAATCGACTCATACGCACATTTGAACACTATCGCAAGCATCTTCATTCCGTCAACTTGGATACGACGTCCGCTCTCCGAGATCCGCCCGCGACGGGCGTCACCGGCCTTGACATTCCTTCACCTGCGGGTTCAGGATGCCTCCGGCAGATCGGCCGGAGGGACTTTTGGAGACTGACGGAATCGTCATCGAGGGCTATGAGCCGGGACCTGTTGAGGTCTATGGGCGGCGGCTGAAGATGGAGTACGTGGGCATGGGGTCGGTTTTCGTGGTCATCGCCGAGCTCATCTTTGGCGGCGGTCCGTGGATCCGCCCGGTCGTCGCGACGGCCGCCTCGTTCTTCCTCTTCCTCGGTTTGAAGAAAAAGAACCGCGACCACTTAGTGTGCTCCGTCCTCCTCGTTTCGGCCGCCCTGTTCGCGCGGCCGGCGGTCATGACGGCGGACTGGGCGTGGTCGTTGATGCTCTTCGGAGCAACCGTCTTCTCGTTGGAGCGCTATCTCGAAAAGCGGCCACAGCAGGTCTACTACCTGCCACTCGTCATCGGGCTCTGGGCCTGGATCGACGGCGCCTGGCTCCTGGGCGTGGTGCACGCGGCAAGCTATCTCACCTATCGACGAACCGACCGGCAAGGAGCAGGAACCATCCTCGTTCGTTCGGTGGCCGCGGCAGCGGTCACCGGTGGCCTTGTCACCATTCTCCGGCTCATCGTCGCGAACCCGCCGGCAGGCTACTGGCTCATCCGTGGCGGC
>CBDTWX010000246.1:0-8095 GCA_965364305.1 uncultured Thermoanaerobaculia bacterium | reverse complement strand
TGCGGCCGCCGATGGAGACGATCCGGCGCTCTCCCGCCTCCTCATGCTCGATGGCCCGGGTGGACAGGCTCAGCGCCTTGGTGACCCGCAGGACCACCTCGTCGCCGGGGTTGGTGAAGTAGCTCATGGACTGGCCTCGGAAGTGGCCGTCCTCGACAATCATCGCGGCGGCGGTGGTCATCGGAAAGCTCAGCGGGTTGGCAAAGCGGATCGCATCCCAGGGCGCGTCGTCGTATTTCTCCGGGTCCTGCTGTCGCTGGTACTCCTCGATGAAACGTCCGTTGGCCTGGCGCGTGTCGGGCACGATCCAGTCGACGATGCGTTCATACGTTGTAGTAGCCGCGGCAGTGTGCAGGGCCAAAGCCTCGCCCTCATCCAGATCTCGTGTGCCGATGGAGTGGGAGTAGATGTCGACCCCGTCCGCCGACAGATCGAGCTCCGGAGTCACATCGCCGCCGGTTGAAGGGGCCAGTGCCTGCTGGCTCATCACGTTGGCGGTGGCGGCGTGCCCCGCTCGCAGCCTCTGGTTGAGCTGCTGATAAAAGCGGGCCCAGCTCGTCGTCGCCGAAAGCGGCGAGGTGACGTGACCAAACGCGATGTTGGGAAAGCCGGAGATGAGCTGGATCTCGGTGTCCTCGAGATCCATCAGCTCGTTCTTGACGACGGCCTTTTGCTGTAGCTCGAGCCTCTGGGAATCGGAGAGGTCGATTCTGTAGCTCGGTGCCCAGGCGATACCCTTGGCGAGGTACGAGATCCAGATCCGTGTCAGCGGCGACTGTGCCTCCTCGACATCGAAGATCAGCACCCGCCGGCGAACCGTGACCTTCGGTCTGTCGGAGCGTGTCGCTCCCTTGACCTGGAGAACGGCGATCAGGGAGGTGTCGACATAGGTGGGCGTGCCGTCCTCGGTTTCGAGGAGGAGAAAGGGCGCTGGCGGAAGAGCGGTCGCGACCTGCTCGTTGCGGAGTGAGGCGGACCAGAAATTGGACACCGATTGCTCGTACGCGCGGTCCCACCTGCGCACCGGCTGCGTGCGCTCGAGGCGGGCCACCCTGCCGGTGATCGGGGCCTGAGCCCCTCCTTTGAAACGAACTTCGACCTCGAGACCTGCGAGTGACCTTTGGAAGTCGAGCAGCTGCGCATCCGGAAGCTCGATCTCCATCTCCCTTTCGGAGGTCCGGGTCTCCACCACCGCGTCGCTCTCGATCCACCACGTTCCGTGCCGCGGTTCGGGCGGGTTGTCGAGCCGGTAACGCCCGGCGCCAGGGACCTCGACCACCTGGCGGATGACGGCCAGTCCGTTTTTGAACAACCCGGCGGAGACGATACGGCTCTCGACCGGCTGATCCTCTTGGCCCCACAGCGGGGCGGTGACGGCAAATATCATCCCGAGGACGACGAATCGACCCAGTCGGCTCCGTTTCACCATGCTGCACTTGACCTGCATCGCGGACTCCGATCTTTCGGTCTTTGAACCTCGCTCGCGGAAGCTTCGCGTCGTGCGGTTGTCGACACGAGCGATGGATCCTCATCACGGCTGACGACTCTTCGTCACTCCCACTGTGGCACATCACCTCGCGACATTCCAAGCTGTCCGGCCGCAGTGCCCACGCTCGTCTCCGGGTCTTTCATCGAGATCCGCGCGATAATTTGGCGGCTGCTCCGTCCGATCTCGTGAAGAGGTTTCGGAGGTCGAAGGGGCACGGTTCTCGCCGCCGACGCCGAATCTGACGCCGGCGCTGTCCTCGCTTTTGACGACTTTACCGGCCGCTGATTGCCGTCCCCGCCGCCGTGTTCCGTCGATGATCCAGATGAGCGTGGCAACTACCTGGAGCACTTCGAAATCCCGTATGGTCAGCTGGGCGAGGCTGTGCCACCCTTGTGCCCCGAGTTCGCAAGTGCTGTTGGTTTGCGGTCGAGCATTTTGAGGCTCAGGATGCGGACCACCTTGTGGTTCTCGTCGTCGGTCAGGGATTGCACGCTGGCAATCACATGATGCCCCTCGAATTGCTCCAAGTACCGACCAACATATGTCGGTTCCACCTCGTACAGGCGGCCGTCCGGAGTGCCGATGCAGATCCGGGGGGGAAGTTGGGTTGCGTCCAAGGAATTTGTGAGTACGGTTCCTTCGACGATGATTCGGTCTGTGTGGGTGGCCATGTTGGACCCTCCTCGGATTCACGAGTACAGCACAACTCATGCCACCTGAATCGGTCATAGGAAGGCAGGACGGTCGTTCTTTAAACCCCTTCATCATTTTGAGATAGCCGACCGTCTGAGATCGATGGTTTTCGCAAGCACCGGAACCGTACGTTCCGTTTCCGGCAGGCGTCGGAACCCGGAGTTCCGCTTCAGCGCCGGAAGTCCTCTTTCTTGAGACCGTGCTTTGTCATCAACTTGTGGAGCTGGCGGGGAGTGATACCGGCAGTCTCGGCGGTTGCGTCGATCCTGCCGCCGTGAGCTGTCAGCTGTTGTCTGAGGTATTGACGTTCCACATCCTCGACCGCGTGACGTCGGATCTCGGCGAGCGTACCCGTCGCGGCAAAAGAAATATGCTGGACGGCCGAGCCCGAAACCGCGCCGAATATCTCTTTGGGGAAGTTCTCAGGCGTGAGGACATCGGAGGTTTCCAAGATAAAGGCTCGTTCCAGTAGGTTCTCCAGCTCGCGCACATTGCCGGGCCACTCGTAAGCGAGGAAGGCCGCCATCACCGCGGGATGAATCTCGACGATGTTCTTCTGGTGGAAGCTTCGCAAACGGTCCAGAAATGCCTCAACCAGCGTCGGAATGTCCTCCAGCCTCTCTCGCAGCGGTGGGAGCTCGATGGGAAACACATTGAGCCGATAGAACAGGTCGTTTCTGAACTTGCCATTTGCCACCAGCTCGCTCAGGTCCATGTTGGTGGCGGTCAGAATTCTCACGTCCACTTCGACGTCTCTTTCCCCGCCGACCCTCTGGATCGACCGTTCTTGGAGCACGTTGAGCAGCTTGACCTGCATCGCAGGAGTGACGGTGGCGATTTCGTCGAGAAACAACGTCCCACCATTCGCGATCTCGAATTTGCCGAGCTTCCGCCGGTCGGCGCCGGTGAACGCTCCGCGCTCGTGGCCGAAAAGCTCGCTCTCGAGCAGAGTATCGGGAATCGCGCCGCAGTGGACTCCAATAAACTGTTGCTCGGCTCGGGCGCTGTTCTGATGGATGACCTTCGCGAGAAAACTCTTTCCGGTTCCGGTTTCACCCGTGAGCAGGACGGTGGAGCGAGTGGGAGCCACCTGTCGGACCTTGTGAAGCACCGCTTTCATCGAATCGGCGCGGCTTCTGAGTTCGCCGAGCTCATCGATCTGCAGATCGCGGTTGCGGAGAAATCGAAGCTCGGACCGAATCTGCTCACGGCGTTCGATCCCGTCACACACCAGCTGGACTTCCTCGCTCACGATTGGATAGGTTAGGTAATCGTCGGCCCCGTCCCGCACGAAGCTCACCGCCTCGCGGATTCCTTCCTGCGGTGACATGACCACCAGACGAGCACCCGGGACGGCCCGCCGGAATTCGTCGATACAAGCACCTTGACTGCCATCTGGCGAGAGCGGTTTGAGCACCGTGAGATCGATGAACGCGTATTCGAAATGGCAGACCTTTGACAACTCCTCGGCCTCGTCGAGTGCCCCAACCTTACGGACGTCACCTCCCGGGTGGCTCGTCTGAATGACCCCAGCTGCCTCCTCCGCCGGCGTCATGACCAGGATCTGGCTCATCATCTCGACTGCTCCGTCGACGGAAAGTCTACATCGTTCGGTCTCGATCGAGATCAAAGCCGAGACCCGGCTGGCCTGTTGGATACAAGAAACCCTTTTTGCAGATCACTGCCGCCTTTGCGGGATCGTCGAGCAGGGCAAGGTGGCCGTCGAGGTCTGCGAACTCCACATTCGGCCGCGCGAGCGCGAAGTGCAGACCGGCGGCGATCGCGAGCGCCGATTCGTCCATGCAGCCCACCATGACCTCGAGCCCTGCCGAGCGAGCCACCGAATTGATGTGCAGCGCCTCGGCGATTCCGCCGACCTTCATCAGCTTGACGTTCACCATGTCGACCAGATTGCGGCGCGCGAGACGGAACGCATCTCGCAAGCTCATCAGGCTCTCATCGGCCATCACCGGAATCGACGCCTCGGCGGTGACTCGGCCGAGGAGATCGGGCTCGCCCTTGGCGGTCGGCTGCTCGATCAGTTCGAGCCGTGCTCGGGTCGTGCGTTTCACGAACTCGAGCGACTGGGCGACCGTGTAACCCTGGTTCGCGTCAAAGCGGAGGCCGATCTTGTCGCCCACAATCCTCCGGACTTCGAGGATTCGTTCGATGTCGTCTTCGACGTCGATCCCACCTTTCATTTTGAGGCTCGAGAATCCTTCGCGGACCCATCGCCGAGCCTCGTCGACGGTGTCTCCGAGCGGCAGGATGCCGATGGTGACGCTGGTGCGGATGCGGTCTCTGAAACCGCCGAGCATTTTCCACAGCGGCAATCGGGCCCGCTTCCCAAGAATGTCATAAAGGGCCATGTCGATGGCGGCACGAGCCGCCGGATGTCCATCGAGGGGTTTTCGAAGGCGCTCCATCAGCATCGCGGTTCGTAAAGGATCCGATCCTCTCAACGACGGTTCGACGACCTCGTGAATGGCCGCCGACACCGTCTCACCGCTCTCGCCCGTGACCTCTCGATCCGGTGCAGCACAGCCGAATCCCACGAGGTCGCCATCGGTCTCGATGCGTACGAAGACGTTTTCTGCGCTGTCAACAGTTTCGTAAGCGATGGTGTAGGGCTCGTTTAGCCGGAGCTTCACCTCGCCGCATTCGACAGCCGTGATTTTCATCAGTACCTTCGCTCGTATATTTCGTCGAGGGTCATGCCCTTCAGCTCCTCAACCAGCTCGACGAGGTTCCGAATCATGACCTCCCACATCTGTTCGCCCTTTTCGCGGCTGGCATTGGTCGGATCGCCGAGCACGCCGGAGGGTGACAGCCGAGCCGTCCGAGCGTACCACTCGACACTCCGCTTGGTTGTGAAGTTGAGGTACCGGCTCGAGTACTCCGGCACGAACTTCTCAGCCTTGTCCATTTGCACGAGGTGAGGTCGGTTGGCCAGGCTGGTGCTGGTCTCGATCTCGCCCGCGTGGACATCGTTGGGTGTTTCACACAAGGCTGCGAGATCGACGTCGCTGGTCTCGCCGGTGTCGACACAGGTGAAGATGTGGGCGTCGCGGTTGATCATCTGTGCCGCGAACTGCAGGGTCGGGGTATTGCCCCCGTGTCCGTTGACGATGATGAGCTTGTTGATGCCGTTTCGTGCGCTGCTCACACCGATGTCGTAGACCATCTTTGACAGCGCCTCGTTGCCGACGCTGACCGTTCCCGGGAAATCGTCGTGGTGATACGACACACCGTACGGGATCAACGGGAGGACGAGAGGCTTCGGCTCACTGCTGCGCTCGGCCACCACACACGCGAGGAATTCGGCGTCGTGAGCGTCGGTGTCGAGGGGCAGATGAGGGCCATGCTGCTCGATCGCGCCCACCGGCAGCAGCGCGAGATCCACCTCGTTCAGACGTTTTTCGGCCTCCGGCCACGTCAGCTCGCCGATGATGTGCACGGCGACCCCCTTCGAGCAGAACGTTGCTTTTCATGGGCCGAAGCCTGCGGCGCCTGTCGGTTGTTGATCTCGCCAGCCACGTGAGGCGAGTCCGCGAAAGGGTCATAGGGTTGCCATGTGCGGTTTTTCAGTCGGACGGCTCTGTAACAGTGGTCCAGAAGTATTCTGTAGAGACCGTTGCGAAGGCTCTCCGGGACATCTTCGATGGGAGATCGCTTGTCCACAAATCGGAGTTTCATGATTTCAGGGTGAGTCCGGATCCTCCCCCTATTTTCAGCCGATGGTGGCACCAAACCCTGTTCCCACAACAAGGAGAGCAAGTGCGCTTCGCCGGCTCCCTCCTGATGGACCCCGTCAGAGATGACCCGCGAAACGCAGGCATCGATCTGATTCGGAGTGTAGCCGCAGCGGGTCGGGTCGCCGCCCAGGGCTTTCAGCATCCCGACGACGCGACGGCATTTTTCGCAGTGACCGCAGGGCAGGACCCGGTCCCCTTCGACATGGGTCGAGTGGCAGGAGGTTTGCAGCCGCTGGAGGTCTGGGTACCTTTCGAGCAGGACCTTCTCGACCAGGAGCTCCGAGAGCTGGCGGAGCGGGGAAAACTGAACGATCCCCCAGCCTTTTGCACGGTAGTAGCGGCTCAAGGCCCGGTCGAAAAACCTGCTTTGATCGTAGAGCCCGTTGTAATGGGAGATGCCTTGATGTCTCATTCGGACGCTCGTGTCGTGCTCATCGCCAATCACGACATGTCCGATCCCGCGTTTCCGGGCAAGCGGCAACGCTGCGAAATGGAAGACTGCCACCGTCCACAACCGCACCGGGTACTCATCCGCGCGAAGGGTCATGAAGTCCGGCCGGACAAACGGCAGATGCCTCAACATCCACGAAAACACCCGGTCGCTGTTCGTCCACACCCTGGCGGTGTTGGGGACCGCAGTCTTGAAATGACGGTAGGCGTTCAGGGCCGTCAACCAATGGCGCCCGGACTCGTTGACGAAAATCGGGTGCACCTCTCGCTCGAGCTCATCGAGCAGCCCGTAGCAGAGGAGGCTCTCCTTGCCGCCCGATGATAAGACCGCGACACGAGATGGGCGCGTGTTCCACGGATCCAGCTCTGGGGGCTCGGTTTCGGCGAACTCGAGATCTGCGAGGAGGTACGTGTCGCGTTTCTCTGGCTCAAGGTTGGCGGCATCACCGATCAAGAATGGGTTCGGTTCGAGGAATTTCTTGACATAGATTTCCCTCGCCGTGTTGACAGCCATTGCGGCCAGGAACCGGCGGTCGGTGCGGTCCAAGGGGCCATGAAATTCCAGTGTGCGACAGAAAAGACCATAGTTGAGGGCCACCTGGGCGGCAATCATCGAGGCGAGGTTGTGAGACGCGGGGCACTTGGGATCGAAGACCGCTTCCTCCCAACGATAGATGAGATCAATGCGGTGCTCCTGTCCACCAGTGCTGATCGTGTACGGAGCCACCAGGCGTCTCGGCTCCACCCGGACCGGACCTACGGCCAACCGTTCGATCACCAGCAACGACTCAAGCGGCGCCGGCATGGTTTCCCTCCCCTGGAACATGATTGTGGTTCTTCGGTTGACGCGAGAGGCGTGCGTTCAGCATGTGAACCAGTTGGCCCGCTCCATCCCGCAGGACATCGACTGCCGGCAACAGGGTCTCTTCGGTGATTGCTCGGCAAGCGGACGGAATCTGTCCGGTCGGGATGCCTTCGCGGTTCACCGTGATCGCGACCACCGGTTTGCCGGAAACGGTCTCGATGGCGTCGATCTGACGCTGGAGACCGTGCAGGCGGTGACCGGGAAATCCGTCGTACTCCTTGCGCATCGGAGCATGCTGGAGGATCACGACATCCGGACGTCCCGCAGCGAGGATTTCGTATCCACCCGGATAGGCGGGGTTCATGAGGCTGCCCTGGCCTTCCAAAACGATGACGTCGGGAGACGCCTCCTTCCATGCGGACCACACGGCATGCTCGATCTCCCCTGCGACGAAATCGTTGACAAGCGAGTCCAGGATGATCCCGTACCGTGCGCCCTGCATCCATGCGGTCTGTCCCGTGCCGATGAGCTCGGCCGATAGACCTGCCCTTCGAAGCGCATCGATGAGAAGCCAGGCCGTCGTTCGTTTGCCGACCGCGGAATCGGTGCCGAGAATCGCCACCTTGAGGCATGAGACCTCGGCGATCTTGCCGGTGAAAAAGTGCAGTTGATTCCTTGGGGGCGGCCGCCGCACGTCGAGCAACTTCACGCCGTTGGTTTCTGCCAGGGCAACCATGTCGGGGTCGTCTGTCATGAAGTCGTGGAGACCAGATACGACGTTGAGTCCGAGGCCGATTGCCTGGCGAATATCCGACCGCGCGCTCGAGCTCAGACGGCCGCCGTCAGGGGCCAAACCCACGACGAGGTGCGTCGGCTCGATCTCTGCTTCCCGCGAGTCTCGGA
>CBDTWX010000245.1:0-8115 GCA_965364305.1 uncultured Thermoanaerobaculia bacterium | reverse complement strand
CCATCGCTGCCGGGATACCCGGGTCCATGCCCGCCTCGAGGAGCTTCTTGACGACGGCCGGCAGCGCGGTGACGCCCATATAGCCGACGATGGTCGCATGATGGTCCTGAGCCAACAGATCCCAACGTACCTGGGGTCCATCACTCTTGACAGCCTCATGGGCCGTCAACAGGGTCAACCGCACCGCCTCGCGACGGTGGGTTGCCGGGATCCCGGCCCAGGCCAGGGCCGCCACGCCCGAGGTCACCCCGGATACCACCTCGAAGGGAATGCCTTCCGACACCAAGACCTCTGCCTCCTCACCGCCCCTTCCGAAGACATACGGATCCCCGCCCTTCAGTCGAACGACCTTTTTCCCTGCCCGGGCCAAGCGAACCAGCAGGGCGTTGATCTCCTCCTGAGGAATGGGATGGATGCCGGCGACCTTCCCCACCGGGTGGAGTTCGACCGATGCAGAAAGGTCACTTGGGAGCGCTGCGGCGGCGAGGCGGTCGTAGACCACGGCATCGGCCTCAGCCAGCCGCTGCCGGCCGCGAACGGTCAGAAGACCCGGGCAACCTGGACCTGCGCCGACCAGCGACACACGGCCCGGGTTTTGCTTGCCGTCGGGCCGACCTTCGTCGGAATTCTCCCTGGGCCCGTGATCGACCGCCCGATGATCGACCTTGGCCTGAAGCCACTCCTGCTCCTCGGCTTCCGTCGGCACCCGTGCAGTGAACCGTTGGCCGTCAACCGTCTCATCGAAGAAACGATCGTAGCGTTGGTTGGTTTCCTGAGCGCTCAGCCCAAGGGCTCGTATCCTCGTTCGGTACCGCGCGGCAGCAAAGAGCCATTCGCCCCACTCCTCGCCGAGCCGCCGTTCGAAAAGCCGCCGGAGCCGTGCGACCGCAAAGGGCGCTTCTCCGGCCGAACCGAAGGCGATCTGGAGCGGGCCCCGACGTACCCTGGCCGGCAGATGAAAGGAGCAGATCTCGGGGTCGTCGGCCACGTTGGCCCATACCCCCGCTTCCTCGGCCTCGCGAAACACGCGCTCGTTCACCGTACGATCGTCGGTTGCGGCAAAGACCAGCGACCATCCATCGGCTGCCTCACCGTCATAGCGCCGCTGCTCGAGCGAGATCTCGCCCCGCGCAGCCATCATCGAAATCGGTTCGGCGACCTCTGGCGCCACGACAGTGACCCGCGCACGGGCCTCGACCAACCCCTGGATTTTGCGCAAGGCCACACCACCACCGCCAACGACCAGAACGTGACGGTTTTTGACGTCCAGCGAAACCGGATACATGGTGAATCCCCGAACAAACTTCTGTCACAGCGGCTTTTACCGCAGTTCCGAGATTGTAACACCGCAATTCCACCCAACTCCAGCGTTACGCCGAAGAAACAATGTCGAGACATAACTCTTCGAATGAGGAGTTCAAATAGCGTTCGGGAAAAGCACCCCAAATGCCAACCAGGCGACTACCAGGGTCAGAATCAAGTTAAAGGACTGCCCCACGATGTAGAGCAGCATGGGCTTGCCGCCCTCCATCTGCTTGGCCAACTCCTTGAAGTTGGACTCCAACCCGATGGCGACAAAGGCGAGACAGAAGAACCAGCCCCGAAGCGGGTTTGTCACCGCTTTGATAACGCCCGACTCCACCAACTCGAGGCCATCGCCTTCAAATAACGAACCGAAGAGCGGCGAGAGGACAAAGGAAAACAAGATAGATGCGGCAACGAAACCGACGATGAACTTGGGGAATCTGACCCAGATTTGAGCCAGGCCTGGGCGCGGGGCATTGACATCCCGTTCGACGGAGGTGATCCAAAAGAGGGCGACGAAGAAACCGACGACGCCTATCAGGATGTTCTGAATCATCTTGACGACCGCTGCCACGGTCTCGGCTTCCGGACCGAGGAAGGCGCCCGCCGCCACGACGGCGCCGGTTGAGTCGATGGTTCCTCCCATCCACGCGCCACCGATGACCTGACCCATGCCGACCCAGTGAATGAACATCGGCATGAAGATCATCATGATCACGGTGAAGATGAGGGTCATACCGACACCGAGGGTCAGCTCTTCTTTTTTGGCGCGAGTAGCGGCGGCAACCGCGATGGCCGCGGAAACGCCGCAGACCGAGGTGGCCGCCGCGACAATCATCACCAGTGGCTTGCTCACCATTTTCAATACCCTATTGCCGAAGTGCCACATGAAGATAATCACTGTGGGTGTAACAATCCAAGCAACCATGAGCCCCGGAACACCGATGCTGACGATCTTTCCGAAGAGGATCTCGGCGCCCAGGAGTACCAGACCCGTCTTGATGTACATCTCGGTCCTGACTCCGGGCCGGATCCACTCCGGTGTGCCGACCGTATTGGAGATGAGAAGGCCGATCGCCAGTCCCCAGGCGGCATAACTCAGGCCAAGGGCATGCACGTTTTGCTGGTGAGCACAGACGAAGGAGAGGACAGCCAAGACTGCGATCGCCAGGAAGGCCAGAGTGTACTTCCCCGCATTCTGTCCCATCGCGCGCACACCGATCGCGGTGAGCAGCATGACGCCCAGCAAACTGACAACGAGCGACCCTGCGATCGGGGCCACCCTTTGGGCTGTCACGCTGAACCTACCGCCACCAACGACGATGTCACCAGCAGGAACGACCTGCGACACAAACTCCCGAGCTCCGAGGCCGCCGGGGTCCGGCTGGACCTGGCTGAATACCAGCTTCTGGTCACCACCGGCAAGGAGGGCGTTCAGTGAAATCGTTTCCCGGTCGCCAGGTCTGGATGAACTGACCCGAAGCTCCACACCGTCTCCGTTGGGGACGATTTCAGCCGATGCAAGGGCGAGACTCTCGTTGATCCGATCCGCCAGCCCGATCAGCGTGGTGGCCTCGGTGATCTCGATCCGTGTCGTCGAGGAGCGATACATGGCGTCCGACGGCTTCGAAATCCACCTCCCCAGCTTGGGTACAGTCTTTCTTTCGAGACTGCCGGAATAGGTCATCATGGCGAGGGCCGTGGCTATCAGAAGAATGGTGAGGCCGAACCACACAGTCCACCAATCCTCGTCGGCGATCAGAGGACTCCGTCTTTCTTCTTGTTCCATGATCTCACTCCATTAATTCTGCTTTGCGAGAAGAGAGTAGGCTGGGCAGAAAAGCGCGGGCTTGGGATCGAGAAAGCGGTCGAATTTCAGGCAGAATCCACCTTCACCGCGAGCAGAAGAGTAGGCCGACCCAAACACAGTGAACTTCGGGATTCTGGCCTCGATGGACGCCGGGTCATCATCAAAGTGGACACACGATCTGCATGTCGGTTCAGTCAAAATCAGCCGCCCTTCAACATGATAGCTCTCTCACCCACATGGAAGTCAGAATCGCATGCAAAGAAAGCTGGTGGGCGGCGGCCTCTCATTCCTCGTTCATTCGTCGCTGCCAAGGGCCCGGACGCGCCAGCTGACTCCCCCACCGAGGTAGCGAGCCTGGATTCCCCGGTGGGCGAGCCATCGAACCACTTCGGCCGAACGCGTGCCATGTGCGCAGGCTACGAGCATCGGTCTGTCGGGAATCTCATCGGCATGATCGCGGAGCTCGCTGACCTCGATCTCGTGCAGCTCGCCGGCATCCAGCGGACGCTCCTCGCGCTCTTCCGGCACACGCACATCAAGCACGGTCTCCCGCGAGATGTCGGTGAGGGGCGAGACCGATTCGATGCCCTCGACCTGGTTGGCAGCAGCCATCGCCAGCACCGCCAACGGATCGAGCGCCGGCGCGTAGGGCGGTGCATACGCATGTTCGACATCGGCAAATTCGTCGATGACGGCGCCGCGGAGCATGAGTTGGGCGGCGACATCGATCCTCTTGGCGACCTCGCCCTCCTTTCCTACGCCCTGTACTCCGAGCACACGCATGGTGGCCGGATCGTAGACCATCCCGAGGAGAATGAGCTTTGCTTCCGGCCAGTAGTGTGCACAGTCCTCGGCGCTGACCCAGATCTGCCGGACACCCAAACCGTCAGCCCCGAGACGCGCGGCGGTGCAGCCGACCGCGGCCACATTGAGATCGAAGACCTTGACGGCAGCTGCACCGGCCACCGGACCGAATGTCCCCTCCCGTCCCGCGATGACATCAGCCAGAACCCGGCCATGGCGGTTGGCCAGAGAGCCGAGCGGCAGGTAGGCGGGTCCTCCCGTCGCAACGTGCCGGCATTCGACACAATCCCCGGCCGCCCAGACGTGGGGAACCGTGGTTCCGAGCTGCTCGTTGACACGGATCGCTCGGGTCGGGCCGAGCTCGGCGCCGGCCGACTTCGCCAGCTCAACCTGCGGTTCGACTCCGACCGCAACCACTATCGCGTCGGCGCGAACAGTCTCGCCGCCAACCGTTGCCGTTGCCCCGTCGTCGTCCGCGGTAATTTCGGCAACCGCCGACCCGGTCAGGACCCGAACATCGTTGGCCTCCAGATGACGCGCCACGACCTCGCCGAGCTCTTGATCCAGGATCTCTGGCAGGGGCGTCGCCGCCGCCTCGATCAGCGTCACCTCGGCGCCCCACAGGCTGTGGAAGGCCTCGGCAAGCTCGACGCCGACGAGCCCGGCACCGACCACCGCGACATGGTCGATCTCACCCCGCATGAGCCCGATCTTGAGCGGCTTCACGTCATCCCACACGTGAAAGGTGTGGACACGCTGATGGTCGGGCAGATTCGGGAGCCTCCGAGGCGACGCACCCGTCGCGATGACCAGTTCGTCCCATTCAAGGTCACGATCCTCCCCGTCCGCCTCGATATGAAGGGTGTGGGCATCCGCATCCACCGAGGTCGCCAGCCACGGCGCCAAGACCTCGATTCCCTTGACCGACGAAAAATAGCCTTCATCACGATCAGCCCCATAGGGGGTGCGACGCAGGGCGCCGAGCTCCTCGATGTCGCCCGAGAGCACGTAGGGTAGGCCGCAGGCGCCGTACGAAAAAACTCCATTTGCGTCCACCACCGTAATCGGCCACTCCGGCTGCAAACGGCGAAGGCGGCATGCACACCGTAATCCCGCCGCGGAAGCTCCGACGATGACGATTTTCTTGTTGGCATCACTCACGAATGCCCTCCCATGCCAATCCTTGTCTCCGTCCCCATCCCCGTCCCCGTTCCCGACGATGGGCATTCGGGGGCGGGTACGGGAACGGGTACGGGAAAGAAACAACCCCCGCCCCCGGCGTGTGCCGGGTGGGCGGGGGCGAATTCCTCATTCCTGGTTCCGAATTCCTAATTCCTAATTCACGCCTTCTTGAGCTGCCCCCTGACCTCAAGCGCGATCTTGTAAAGCCCGGTGAGGATCAGGGCACCAACAGCGTAGATCGCGAGGCTGATCACCAGCTCCGGCACGGTTGGCGCGTAGTGCACGACCTTTCCGAGGGGATTGGGAACGAATCCGGCGATGACCATACCGAGGCCCTTGTCGATCCACAGCGACAGCACCACTGCCACACAGCCGAACTTCAGCCAGCCGTAGTCCGCCCGAGTCCTGGGATTGATGAGCACGACCAGCGACACGATCGCCAGGATCGAGGATGCCCACATCCAGGGGACCAGAGTGCTCTCGCCTTCGAGACCCGTGAACAGGAACTGAAAGTGGGTGATGTGCTCGGGGATGTCGCTGTAAAAGGCTGTAAAGAACTCCATGAGCACGAAGAATACGTTCATCGTCATCGCATAGGTCACGATCTTGGCCAGGGTGTCGATCGCCTGCTTGCCGGGATCGAAGGTCGAAATCCTCCGCACGAAAAACGCAAGGAGGAGCAAGATTGCCGGACCGGCGGCGAACGCCGAGGCCAGGAATCGCGGCGCCAGGATCGCGGTCAGCCAAAATGGCCGCGCCGCCAGGCCGGCGTATAGGAACGCGGTGACAGTGTGGATCGAGACCGCCCACGGAATAGAGAGCAGGATGATCGGTTTGAGCCACTTCGGCGGCGGTTCTTCACGCCGCTCGGACGACAGCGTCCAGTGGCTGATGATGATGTTCAACACCAAGTAACCACCGAGGGCAATTCCATCCCAGAACATCATCGATCGAGGTGACGGGTGGAGAATCATGTTGAGAATGCGGTTCGGCATGCCCATGTCGACAAAGATGAACGCCATGCACATGATGACCGCGGGAATGGCGAGGAACTCGCCGAGAATGGTCATCTTGCCGAAGGCCTTGTAGTCGTGGAGGTAGTACGGCAAGACGACCATCACCGCGGATGCGGCGACACCGACCAGAAAGGTGAACTGGGCGATATAGAAGCCCCAGACCACGTCGCGGCTGAGGCCGGTGATGGTCAAGCCTTCGTTGAACTGCCAGAACCAACAGGCAACGCCAGCACCGATGACCAGAAACAGCGCGAAAATCCAGGTCCAATAGGTCCTAGAGCCCGTCAGAGCCTTCTCAAGCATGACCACCCTCCACTTCAAACACCTCCGCCGCGGGTGCGAACTCCTGCAAGGTGCGCGGATCCTCGACGATGTAGTAAACCTCGGGTTGAGTGCCGAGGCCCGGTTTGCGACGAATGGTCAGGAACTCGGCCAGCAGTTGACGGACCTTGGATTCGGGGTCGTTGAGGTCGCCGAAGACCAACTCGTCGTTGTCGCAGACCTCAACACACGCGGGCTGCTCGCCACGCGCCAATCGCTCGTCGCAGAACGTACACTTCTCGACCACTCCCCGCATCCTGGTCGGATAGGTGTTTTTCAGTCGCGCCAGATTCGGTGCAGTCCGCGGGTCCTTCCAGTTGAAGCTTCGAGACCCGTACGGGCAGGCAACAACGCAGTAGCGACACCCGATGCAACGGTGCCAGTCCATCATCACGACTCCGTCGGAGGCCCGTTTCCAGGTCGCCTGGGTCGGGCATACGCGGGTGCACGGCGGGTTGTCACAGTGGTTGCAGAGAAGGAGGGTCGGTTTGCCCTTGAGGTCTTCGCGGATGTAGTGGAACTCCTGCTCGTGGAAGGCGGATTCGAAATCCTCAGTCCAGATCCACTTCACCTCATTCTTGGGGTCATCCGCGAAGTCGGGCACGTTGTGGGCTTCGTGGCAGGCAGAAGTGATCTTTTCGAGCAACGCATCGTTCTTGGAGAACTTGCGCAGATCGATCACCAACGCCAGTCGCTTGCCCTCGGTTGCCGGCGGTTCGTGTTCCTGCGAAGCACGGGTCTCGGTGGGGACAGCGGTCGAACCGGCGACACCGACAGCAGAGAGACCGGCGAACTTGAGGAATCCTCGCCTGCTGCTCTTCATGACTGCCCCCCCTCCGGAATCACGTGGCAGTCCCAACAGTAGGGTGTGACCGCCGAGTACGTGTGACAGGCATCGCAGAATTGGGCCTTGTTGGAGTGGCACTCCAGGCAGGTGTCCGACAGGCTCATCGTGTAGCTCTTGCCCGAGAGCCCCGACGTGTAGGAACGGACATCTTCACGCACCACCGTGTCCCGCCAGGTGTCCAGCAGATCCATGTGATTCGCCCGCATGTACTCGGTGGCTTCGACACACTCGGTCGAGCCGTTGGTCGGCAGCTGGAGTTTGGGCCTGTCGGGTGGCGCGGCGCTCAAGGCGTTGTACCACAGGGGTGAGGTCGCGAGGACCACGAAGACCGCGAGGCCCCCGACGATCTTGCCGGTGTCATACATCGTCCTGCTCCTCCTTCTCCGGCTGCACCGGCACGCCGCGAATGTCGGTGGTGCGCTCGTTCTCACCGTCCATGACGAGGGCGTTGCCGACCAACTCGTGAATCCCGCTCACATCGACTCCCGGAGACCAGTAGTCGACGAGCGGCGGCAGGGTCGCTCGGTCGATGGCGCAGATGCAGGCCAGGCGGTTGACGTCGTTGTGGTCACGAACCCACTTGACGGCATTGCCTCGCGGCAGACCGCCACGCATCCGCATTTCCATGTTTTCGTCGTTGCCGAGGCCTGCGCCGCCGGCGCAACAGAACGTGTGTTCGCGGATCGTGTTTTCCGGCATCTCGTAGAAGTGGTTGCAGACGTTTTTGAGCACGTAGCGCGGCTCCTCGAACAGGCCCATCGCCCGCGACGGGTTGCAGGAATCGTGAAAGGTAACGCGGAACTGGTCGTTGCGGCTCGGATCCAGCTTGA
>CBDTWX010000244.1:0-8162 GCA_965364305.1 uncultured Thermoanaerobaculia bacterium | reverse complement strand
GCGCCTCGAACAGCTCGACCACCCGCGGCAGACCGCCGGTGATGTCCTTGGTCTTCGACATCTCGCGGGGGATCTTGGCGAGCACATCGCCCGAAGCGAGGTCGTCCTTTTCGGTAACCGCCAGGTGCGACCCGATAGGCAGCTGGTAGCGTCGGGTTTCCTTGTTCTTGCCCCGGCCCTTACCGACGACCTCGAGCGTGGGAATGCGTTTGCCCGAACCCAGAGGCTCGATGACGATTTTGTGCGCATGACCCGTGAGCTTGTCGATCTCCTCGCGGACGTTTTCGCCCTCGACAAGGTCGTGGAACTTCACTTTGCCGGCAATGGCGGTGAGAATTGCGGAGGTGAAGGGGTCCCACTCCACAAGCGGGGTCCCCGGTTCGACTTCCTGACCATCGACTACCAGAAGGTGCGAGCCGTATGCTACCGAGTAGCGCTCCTTTTCGCGCTGTCTTTCATCGAGGATGACCAGCTTTCCGGTCCGCGAGATGGCGACTGTTTCGCCCTCCTTGTTGACCACCGCAGCGACATTGAGGAACTTGATCTTACCGGTGTGGTTTGCCACATGCCGCGACGACTCAGTGCCACGAGTCGCGGTGCCGCCGTAATGGAAGGTTCGCATCGTGAGCTGGGTGCCCGGCTCACCAATCGACTGGGCGGCGATGATGCCGACCGCCTCGCCAATCTCCACCAACCGACCACTCGCCAGCATGCGTCCGTAGCACAGCTGGCACACACCGCGCTCGGTCTCACAGGTGAGCGCCGAGCGGATCCGCACCCGCTCGATACCGGCCTCCTGGATCTGGCTGGCAACGGCTTCGGTGATCTCGGTGTTGACGGGACAGATCCGGGTGTCCTCGATGGGATCGTAGATGTCCTCCGCGGAGACGCGCCCGACCACGCGGTCGCGCAGCTGCTCGAGGATCTCCCCTCCTTCGGTGATCGCGGAGACCTCGATGCCGTTTTCGGTGCCGCAGTCATGCTCGACCACGATCACGTCTTGCGAAACGTCCACCAGACGACGGGTCAGATAGCCCGAGTCGGCGGTTTTGAGCGCGGTGTCGGCAAGGCCCTTTCGGGCACCGTGGGTGGAGATGAAGTACTGCAGCACCGACAACCCTTCGCGAAAGTTGGCGGTGATCGGGGTCTCCATGATCTCGCCCGAGGGCTTGGCCATCAGACCGCGCATACCTGCGAGCTGGCGCACCTGCTCGCGGGAGCCACGCGCCCCCGAGTCGGCCATCATGAAGATCGGGTTGAACTCTCCCGATTCGACGTTCAGCGATGACATCTCGCCGAACATCTCCTTGGCCACGTCCTCGGTGACTCGGTGCCAGATGTCGACGATCTTGTTGTGCCGCTCACCCGCGGTGATGAGTCCCTTTCGCCGCTGTAGCTCCACCTCGTCCACCTCGGCGTGCGCCTGGTCGAGCTTTTGCTGTTTGGATTCGGGAATCACCATGTCGTTGCTTGCCAGCGACAGACCCGAGCGAGTGGCGTACTCGAAGCCGATTTCCTTGAGGTTGTCGAGGAGAACCACGGTCGGCTCGTGTCCCGTCTTCATGAACGAGAATGCAACCAGGTTCTGTAGCCCCTGCTTGCGGAGCTGGCCGTTGATGAACGGCATCTCTTCCGGCAACTGCATATTGAAGAGGACGCGACCAACCGTTGTTTCGAGCAGCATGTCCTCGACCTCGATCATGTCGGCGTGCAGGATGTCCTGACTTCCGCCCTGAGCGACGAGATCGATCAGCTGGCCCGAAAACCGGAGCTGGATCGGAGCCTGAGTCGCCACGACCCCGGCGCTGTAGGCCTGGAAAACGTCTTCGGGCGCCGCAAAGGTCTTGCCACCGCCCTTGGCCATATAGTTTTCGGTGGTCAGATAATAGACCCCGATCACCATGTCCTGCGACGGCACCGCCAACGGTCGGCCACTCGCCGGAGACAGAATGTTCCGTGCCGACATCATGAGAATGTGGGCCTCGAGCTGCGCCTTCGGCGACAGCGGCACATGGACCGCCATCTGATCACCGTCGAAGTCGGCATTGTAAGCCGCACAGACCAACGGGTGGATCTTGATCGCCTTGCCCTCGACCAGCACCGGCTCGAACGCCTGAATGCCCAGACGGTGGAGGGTCGGTGCGCGGTTGAGGAGCACCGGGTGCTCCTTGATTACGGTCTCGAGGGCATCCCAGACGTCGGGAGTCTGGAGCTCGACGAGCTCCTTTGCCATCTTGATCGTGGAAGCCATCTCGCGGGTTTCGAGCTCCTGATAGACAAAGGGTTTGAAGAGCTCGAGCGCCATCTTCTTCGGTAAACCGCACTGGTGGAGCCGAAGCTCCGGACCCACAACGATCACCGATCGGCCGGAGTAGTCTACCCGCTTGCCGAGCAGGTTTTGCCTGAAACGGCCCTGCTTGCCTTTGAGATTATCCGAAAGCGATTTGAGCGGCCGATTGTTGGAGCCCTTGATGACCCGGCCGCGACGACCGTTGTCGAAGAGGGCATCCACTGCCTCCTGCAACATCCGCTTTTCGTTGCGGACGATGACCTCGGGCGCACGCAGGTCGAGCAACTTCTTGAGGCGGTTGTTGCGGTTGATCACGCGGCGGTAGAGATCGTTGAGATCGGAGGTCGCGAACCGTCCGCCATCGAGAGGAACCAGCGGCCGCAGCTCCGGCGGCAGCACCGGAATCACCTCGAGGATCATCCACTCCGGGCGGTTTCCTGAACGGCGCAGAGCCTCGACAAGCTTGAGCCGCTTGGCCGCCTTTTGACGGCGCATGATGGAGGTCTCGGTTCGCATGATCATCCGCAGCTCGGCCGCCATTTCGTCGAGATCGAGTCGTTCGAGATGGGCCCTGACAGCCTCCGCACCCATCATCGCCACGAAGGCTTCGCCGTACTCATCCTTGGCCTGGCGGTACTCTTCCTCGGACAGGACCTGCTGGTCCTCGAGCTCGGTGTCGCCCGGATCGACCACGACGTAGGCCTCGAAATAGAGCACCCGCTCGAGCTCGCGCATGGTCATGTCGAGCAGCAGACCGATCCGCGACGGCAGGCCCTTGAAAAACCACACGTGCGAGACCGGCGCGGCGAGCTCGATATGGCCCATACGCTCGCGGCGGACCTTGGACTTGGTGACCTCGACCCCGCACTTGTCGCAGACCACCCCGCGATACTTCATGCGCTTGTATTTTCCGCACAAGCATTCCCAGTCGGTGACCGGGCCGAAGATCTTGGCACAGAACAGGCCGTCCCGCTCCGGTTTGAATGTTCGGTAATTGATGGTTTCCGGTTTGATGACTTCGCCGTGCGACCAGGACCGGATCTTTTCAGGGCTTGCAAGACCCAACCTGATGGCATTGAAGTCGTTGAGGGGCTTGGGCTTCTCGAAGAAGCTACGGACCTCGCTCAGGCTCGAACGCTCCATATTCCTGCCCCCCCTACTCGTCGTCCTGCTGCAGCAGCTCGACGTCGAGCCCGAGCGCCTGCAGCTCACGTACTAACACGTTGAATGATTCCGGCAATCCCGGCTCCTCGGGCACCTGCCCCTTGACGATCGCCTCGTAGACCTTGGCGCGGCCCTCCACGTCATCCGATTTGACGGTAAGAAGCTCTTGCAGGGTGTGCGCCGCACCAAAGGCCTCGAGAGCCCAGACCTCCATCTCTCCCAAACGCTGGCCGCCAAACTGGGCCTTGCCGCCGAGCGGCTGCTGGGTGATCAGAGAGTACGGGCCGATGGACCTGGCGTGGATCTTGTCATCGACCAGGTGGCTGAGCTTGAGCATATAGATGTAGCCCACGGTCACCCGTTGTTCGAAAGGTTCGCCGGTGATCCCGTCGTAGAGAAGGCTCTTGCCGTCTTCGGGCAGACCTGCCTTTTCGAGCATCTCCCGAATCTCATCCTCGTTGGCGCCTTCGAAAACCGGAGTCGCAAAGGTCATATCGAGCTCGTGACCCGCCCACCCGAGATGGGTCTCGAGGATCTGGCCGACATTCATCCGGGACGGCACTCCGAGGGGGTTGAGAACGATTTCGACCGGCGTTCCATCGGGCAGGAACGGCATATCCTCCTCGGCCAGGGCTTGCGAGATCACGCCCTTATTGCCGTGACGACCCGCCATTTTGTCACCAACCTGGAGTTTGCGCTTCATGGCGATGAAAACCTTGACCTGTTTGATGACGCCCGGCGGCAAATCGTCACCCTGGCGCAAGAGTTCGATGCGCTCTTGATTGAGCTGATCGAGGACCTCGATCTGTGACTCGGCTTGGCGGATGATCAGACGTACCTTGTCCAGGAGGGCCGCCTTCTTGAGCGGCAACGACTTGATCTGCGAGACCTTGAGCCGCGCCAGAGTCTCCGCGTTCAGTTTCGAATTCTTCTTGGCAAGAACCTCGCCACCTTTGCGGATGACGACGTCGTCAGCGACCACCGCACCAGTGAGCAGCTTCTCGATCTTCGAATCCCGAACCTCGAGAATGATCCGCTTTTCATCTTCGGAGTTGGTGCGAATGCGCTCGATCTCCTCGTTTTCGATGGCGAGCTGCCGCGAGTCCTTTTCGACGCCCTTACGGGCAAAGATCTGGACCCCGACAACCACGCCTTCGATTCCCGGCGGACACCTCAAGGAGGCGTCACGCACATCGCCCGCCTTCTCACCGAAGATCGCGCGCAAAAGCTTCTCTTCCGGGGTCAACTGGGTCTCACCCTTTGGCGTGACCTTGCCGACCAGGATCGAACCCTGCCGCACCTGAGCGCCGATGTGGATGATGCCGGCCTCGTCGAGGTGGGCGAGAGCACTCTCCGAGACATTGGGAATGTCGCGGGTGATCTCCTCAGGGCCGAGCTTGGTGTCTCGTGCCGAGGTTTCGAACTCCTCGATGTGAATCGAGGTGTACTTGTCGTCCTTGACCAACTGCTGGGAGACGACGATCGCGTCCTCGAAGTTATATCCACGCCACGGCATGAAGGCGACCAGTACGTTGTGGCCGAGTGCGAGCTCGCCCCGGTCGGTGTTGGGCCCGTCGGCGAGGACCTGACCCTTGACCACGCGCTGGTTTTCTTCCACCAGAGGCTTCTGGTTGATCGAGGTGTTCTGGTTGGACCGCCTGAACTTGGTCAGCTGGTAGATGTCGGCGCCAAACTCTCCCTCGGTCTCATCGTCGTCCTCGACTCGGACAATAATCCGCTGGCAATCGACCTTGTCGACCACTCCAGCCCGCCGGCACACCACCACCGCGCCCGAATCCTCGGCGACCACCGACTCCATGCCGGTACCGACGACCGGGGCCTCGGGGCGGACCAGAGGCACCGCCTGACGCTGCATATTCGAGCCCATCAAGGCGCGGTTCGCGTCGTCGTGCTCCAAAAACGGGATCAGCGACGCCGCCACCGACACCACCTGGCGCGGCGACACGTCGATATAATCCACCTGGTCGCGATCGAGGACCAGGAACTCACCGCCGGAACGGGCGATGACCTTTTCGTTCACCAGATGGCCCTTTTCGTCGACCTTTGCGTTCGCCTGGGCAATGTTGAGGTTCTCTTCCTCCCAGGCTGCGAGATAGAATGCGAAAGGCTCGCCCCAAGCCTCGACCTTCTTGGTCTTCGAGCGACGGACAGAGGCATTGGCCTTTTCAAAGTCCTTTTTTAGAACCACCTGGCCAAGCTCGAGGCCGGTGTCGCCCACCTGGATGATCCGAACATGCTCGAGGACCTTGCCCTTTTCGACCTTTTTATAAGGGCTTTCGATATACCCCATCGGGTTGAGCCTCGCGTAGCAGGACAGAGAAGAAATGAGACCGATGTTCGGACCTTCAGGGGTTTCAATCGGACAGATCCGACCGTAGTGCGTGGAGTGGACGTCACGGACCTCGAACCCTGCCCGTTCGCGGGACAATCCGCCCGGTCCGAGAGCCGACAAGCGCCGTTTGTGAGTGACCTCGGACAACGGGTTCGTCTGGTCCATGAACTGCGACAGCTGCGACGATCCGAAGAACTCGTCCACCGACGCCATCACAGGCTTCGAGTTGACGAGGTCGCGCGGCATCGCTGAGTCGATGTCTGGATGGATCGACATCTTCTCCTTGATGGCGCGTTCCATCCGCACCAGACCGATGCGGAACTGGTTTTCCATCAGCTCGCCAACGGTCCGCACGCGGCGGTTCGAGAGCGAATCGATATCGTCAACGCGTCCAATGTCACGATGGAGGTGCAGCAGGTAGGACACCAGGTTGATGAAGTCGTCGACATCGAGGGTGCGCTGTTCGGGCTCCTTGGAGAGGCCGAGCTTGGCGTTGAACTTGAAACGGCCGACCCTGGAGAGGTCGTACTTGCGTTCATCGAAAAAAAGACCGTTGAACAGGGTTGTCGCGGACTCCTCGGTTGGCGGGTCGCCCGGCCGCTGACGGCGGTAGATCTCCATTCGCGCACCCATCTGCGAGGTGGCGGTGTCCTTCTCGATCGTCTGGTGGAGAATCTCGCCCACAGGATCCCAGTCGGGGAAGGCGAGGCCGATGACGGTGATGCCCGCCTCTTCGGCCTGGGCCAAGACCTCTTCGGTCACCCTCGAATTGGCGGCAACGACGACCTCGCCAGTCTCCGAGTCGACCAGATCATCGACCACAATCGCGCCCACCAGGTCCTCACGGCTCACCGCCACCTTGGCGGGCTTGTCGACCGTCGCCTTCTCGAGTCGCTTGCGCATGTTGGAATCGAGCGAAAGTCCTGCGAAAAGGGTGGGTTCGGCCACTTTCCGAAACCGCAGGGCCTTCTGGCGCTCGGCTTCGATGTCGAGAATCCGCGAGTCGAGAACCAAGGTTGCCGAACCCTTCTTCGAACCGAGACGAACATCGAAGACAGTGTGGAATCCGCGAAGAATCTGTGAATTCGTCTCGAGCTCCGGGCTCAAGGCACGCAAGAAGACGGTTCCAGGCAGACGCCGTTTACGGTCGATGCGTACCCACAGAATCTGTTTGTTGTCGTACTCGAACTCGATCCAGGAGCCACGGTACGGCACCACCTTGGCAAGGTAGTCGTTGGGGCCCTCGAGGGTGAAAAACACGCCGGGAGAGCGGTGGAGCTGCGAGACGATGACCCGTTCGGTACCGTTGATGATGAAGGTCCCGGTGTCGGTCATCAGGGGCAGCTCACCGAAGTAGAGCTCTTCCTCCTTGACATCCCGCACCTGACGGCTGCCGTCTTCTTCGGTGTCAAACGTGACCAATCGGAATGTCAGCCGCACCGGCACCGCATAGGTCATCCCACGTTCCCGGCACTCCTCGGCCGAAAACGGCAGGCGCAAACCAACAGAGGTGCCACAGATGCTGCAGACCTCGATCCGATTCTTGTTGGCCTTTCCGCAGTCCGGGCATACCACCTTATCATCGTGGGGATCGCCGGCCCGGAAGCTGGCTCCGCAGTGGTCGCAGGTCAACCTCAGATGGTGCAGCCCTTCGAGGCGCCCGCAGCGACAGGTCCAGTTACCGATCTCGTAGCGAACAAACTGCAGCTCGCAGGTTTCGCGAAAATCGGTAAACGGAAAAATTGACGACAACACCGACTGAAGACCACCGTGCAGCCGCTCCTCCGGAAGGAGGTCCATCTGCAGAAACTCCTCGTAGGAAGTTCGCTGCACCTGGATCATATTCGGCAACGGAATCGTGGACAGGTGCTTGGAGAAACTCAACCGCCCATTGGGGCTCGTGGTCATGGACGCTCCCTCCCGACCAATACCGACACGGGGAGACGAACTCCCCCCGTATCATCAGGAAATGCTCTTCGCAACCAGGGATCGATGAACACGTCGTGCGTTACTTGATCTCCATCTGGGCACCGGCATCTTCGAACTTCTTCTTGATCTCTTCCGCCTCTTCCTTGTTGACGCCTTCCTTGACCTTGGTTGGCGCACTCTCGACCAGCTCTTTCGCTTCCTTGAGACCGAGCGAGGTGACCTCGCGCACGACTTTGATGACGTTGATCTTCTTGTCACCAATCGAACTCAGGATGACGTCAAACTCGGTCTTCTCCTCGGCCTGCTCCGCGCCTGCCGCTCCGGGAACCGCACCGGCCATCATCACCGGGGCCGCAGCCGCCGCAGAGACGCCGAACTCGTCCTCGAGAGCCTTCACCAGCTCGTTGAGCTCGAGAACGGTCATCC
>CBDTWX010000243.1:0-8185 GCA_965364305.1 uncultured Thermoanaerobaculia bacterium | reverse complement strand
GCGTCCTTGTTCACGAGCCACCCTGACGTCCCATCGCTCAGGCCCGCGTCCACGTCGACGCGGGAGGGCTCGACGAGGGCGCTCCGGTGGTCGTTTCGCTCGATCGAGAGGAGGTCCAGGAAGGCGCCTACGCTCGAATCGAAAGCGAGACGGACCGGTGATCGATCTCCTGGAGTCGTATTACCAAATCGGATACGCGGCCAGGGAAATTCGATGAGCGTCGGTTCCATCGATCTCGGGATCCTCGCCCTCTATCTCGCTGGGGTCGTCCTCCTCGGCCTGTGGATCGGCCGCAAAGCCGGAAGCGTGTCCGACTACGTGGTGGGGGGACGCAACCGTCCCTGGTGGTTGATCCTTTTCTCGATCGTCGCCACCGAAACCAGCACCGTCACCTTTTTGAGCATCCCAGGGTTTGCCTATTCGAGAGACATGACCTGGCTCCAGATTCCGCTCGGCTTTCTGCTGGGAAGGTTTGTGGTGGTGTTCCTGCTGCTCCCCCAGTACTTCACGGGCTCGTTCTTCACGGCCTACGACGTGCTCCACAAACGATTCGGCGGCGCCGCCCAGAGGGCGGCCTCGGCACTGTTCATCACAACCCGCAGCCTGGCCGACGGGCTTCGCCTCTTCCTTTCGTCCATCGTGCTCCAGGAGATGACCGGGATCCCCCTGCACTGGGCGGTGATCGTCATGGGCGTCGCCACCATCGTCTACACCTTCTTCGGCGGGATCCGCGCCGTGCTGGTCACCGATCTGGTGCAGTTCGCGATCTACATCGGCGGCGCCATCGTGGCCCTGATCCTGATCGTCGAACGGATCCCCGGAGGATGGGAGCAGGTGATGGCTATAGGCGGCGAGGCCGGAAAGCTGCGCGTCTTCGACCTCTCCTTCGACTGGAGCAATCCCTACGGCCTCTGGGCCGGCCTCATCGGCGGCCTTTTCATCACCCTCGGCTCACATGGGGTCGATCAGATGATGGTCCAGCGATACCTCTGCGCCCGAAATCTGCGAGACGCCCAGCGCGCCCTCTGGGCAGGCGGTTTCGTCGTGGTTGCGCAGTTCGCCCTTTTCCTCCTGATCGGGGTCGGGCTCTTCGCCTTCTACCAGGTCTCTCCGCCCGAGGCGGTCTTCGAGCGCCCCGACCGGGTCTTCGCCCGCTTTATCCTCGACGAAATCCCGGTCGGTGTGCTGGGCATTCTGCTGGGCGCCATCTTCGCCGCCGCCATGTCCACGCTCTCGAGCTCGCTCAACTCGTGCGCCACCGCGGCCGCCAACGATTTCATCTTCACCGGCCAAGGATCGAAGGCATCGGCCGACAAACAGCTTCGGGTGGTCCGCGTCCTCACCGTGATCTTCGGTCTAGTCCAGATCGCGGTCGGAATCGCGGGCCAGTGGGTCAAGGCCTCAGTGGTGAGCAGCGTGCTGGGCATCGCTGCGTTCACCACCGGGATCGTGCTCGGCGTGTTCTTTCTCGGGATCTTCGCGCGACGGGTGGGTGAACGAGCCGCGCTGGCGGGTTTGGTGCTCGGCCTTTCTTGCATGACCGTCATCTTCTTCGCAACGGATCTGGCATGGCCGTGGTTTGCCCTGGTGGGCTCGGCCATCACCTGCGTGGCCGGGCTCGGAGCCAGCTTCATCTGGCCCCGGCCCGAACCGGCGCCATCGGGAGATTGAGGCATGCACAGGAGGACGAGCGGAATCGGCCTCATTCTGACCGTTGCCACGTCTTTATCGGCGCTCGCCGCCCCCTGCCCGGAACCCGAGATCGTCGCCCCCGGGCTGAAGCATGCGGTGCTCTGCAAGGGAAAGGTCTCGTCCGAAACCACGTACCGCATCCCGCTCGGGGTCTTCGAGCGCCAGTCCGAGGCCGACGAGATGCTCACAGATCTGCAGAGCAAAGGATTCCAGGTCGTGCTCGAAGCCACCGGATCGGCCTACCGGATTTACACGGCGGGTGTCGGCACGCGGGACGATGCCAGGGACATCGGGCGGCAGCTCGAAGCAAACGGATACACGGTTCCGCCGCAAATCGAGGAGGTCCGCCAGGATCTCACCCACGCCAACGGGCCGTGGAGAATCAACGTCCTCGAGGCTGACCCGAAGATGGTCGATGTCCGAGTGGCCCACGCCTACGACGCCGCCATCGGCCTCGAAACGACGGCCGCTCTGGCGGAGCGGCACGGCGCCCTGGCCGCGATCAACGGAGGCTATTTCCTGATGGAAGGGCTGCTGGCCGGGGATTCCCGGGGAGCCCTCCGCATCGACGGCAGGCTGCTCTCCGAGCCCGACCGGGGACGCGCGTCCGTCGGTTTCTTTAACCGAAACGGGGTCACACGCGCCGTCTTCGGGCGGCTCTCGCTCGACGGCGTGATCCGCCTTCCAAACGGGGCGTCGGTGCCCATCGACGGCATCAACAGGATGCGCAAACCCTCCGAGATCATCCTCTTCACACCGGAATTCCACCGCACCACGCTCACCCCGCCCGGCGGAACCGAGGTCATCGTACGGGACGGTCTCATCACCGAGGTCCGGGAGAAGGCCGGCAGCTCGGTGATCCCCTCGGCCGGCGTGGTGCTGTCGATCGGCGCGGAACGGACCGCCGAGGTCTTGCCCCGGCTGCATCCCGGAGGACAGGCGTCCGTCGAAGCGAAGCTGATTTCGTTGTTGCCCGACCCAGACGAAGAGTGGCGGGAGACCGAGTTCATTGTCAGCGGGGGCCCCCTCCTGTTGTGGAAGGGAAAGCGATTCGAAGAACCCGAAAAAGAGTCCATTTCCCGGGTCTTCTTCCTCGCCCGGCACCCCCGCACCGCGGTCGGCGTCAGGGCCGACGGGACGCTGGTCTTCGTCACGGTGGACGGCCGCCGCCCCGAGGAGAGCGTCGGCATGTCGCTTCCCGAGCTGACGGATCTCATGCTCGAGCTCGGCTGCGAGTCGGCCATCAATCTCGACGGGGGCGGATCGACGACCATGGTCATCGAGGGGAAGGTGGTCAATCGTCCGTCGGGTTCCGGCCCACGGCGCAACGCTGATGCGATACTGCTTTTCCCGAAGGAGAATTAGAAAATTGGAATTCGGAATTCGGAATTCGGAACTCACCGACAGCAGCGATCTGTGGCCGTGGCCTGGGGGGTCGCCTCGAGGGCGGGAGGGGAGCCATGCGGCCACTCGCTGATGGCGGGGAGTCACGACGCCCGGAGGGCGTCAGTAATTTCCACCCACCCCCCTGATCCGATTATGGATTTCGAACTGCGGATTTCGAATGTGCCGCCCTCCCTCCCCGATCGAACCAATTTGTCATCCCGACCGAGGGAGCATAGCGACCGAGCGGAGGGATCTATGGAACAGGAGGCGGTGATAGCCGACAGGGGCAGGAGTCGGGGACCGCGGCAGAAAGCAGCAGTGGCAAGTCGGTGAGACCCGCGTCCGCGTCCGAGTCCGTGTCCGCGTCCGCGTCCGGATGAATCCTTTCACCCGGGTGTTTGTGCTGACTGGGAAAGCCGACTTTTGCCACTGATTCCTGTCGCGGTCGCTGTCTTCTGGCGCTATCTTCGGCCTCTGATCACTGACGCTGACGACTGCCGTTGAGCCTGTCGCTTTCGCCGTTCCGCAATCGGACGCGGGCGCGGGCACGGAGACGGGCACGGAGACAGGCTAAATCACCGCAGGTTCCAGGAGCGTGATGGTACCGGCCTCGGCATCGATCTCGGCCGGAACTCCAAGGGGAACGGTGAACTTGTCCGCGATGTGGCCGATCATCGAGCCGTACCAGGCCGGGATGCCGAGAGGCGCGACGTGGTCGTTCAAGACCTCCATGAGGGTCAGGGACCCGTATCGACTGGTCGGTTCGCAGTCGGCGCAGTCGCCGAAGACGAAACCCGCGATGCTCCCGAGCACGCCCGCCAGACCGAGCTGGGTGAGCATGCGGTCCACCCGGTAGACCTCTTCGCGAACATCCTCGAGAAAGAGGATGCAGCCTTCGAAGTCCGGGAGATAGCCCGAACCCACCAGCGCGGTGAGCACCGTGAGGTTGCCCCCCACCAGCGCGCCCCGCGCCGTGCCCGGGGTGATGGTGAGGACCCGGTTCTTGACCTGGACCAACCGGTCCTCGGTCGCGACCTTGTTCTTCATCGAGACCGCCGCCCCGTCGAAGAGTACCCGCGTCGCGTGGTCTGTGGTGAACTCGTTCCAGCTCGAGCCGCCGGTCGGGCCGTGAAAGGTCACGACGCCGGTCCTCGCGTGGATGCCCAGCAGCAGACCGGTAATGTCGCTCATGCCGATCACGATCTTGGGGTTCTTTCGGATCAGATCATAATCCAAATGCGGAAGCAGACGGTTACAGCCCCACCCCCCACGAAGCGCCACCACGGCTCGCACCTCGGGATCTGCGAAGAAGCTGTTGATGTCGGCGGCACGGTCCTCGTCCCGCCCTGCGAGGTAGCCGTAGCGGTCCAACAGGTGGTCGCCGAAGCGGGTCCGAAGCCCGAGAGCGGCCATGGTCTCGCGGGCGATCTCGGCGCGGTCGGGGTGAAATGTGGCGCCGGCCGGGTTGATCAGCCCTACCAGGTCGCCTTCTCTGAGACGTTTCGGCTTGATCACGCCGCGCACCGGGTCGTTCGCCCCGGCGAGGCGGGGCAACGATCCGGCGGCGATGGCGGCTCCGCCGATCTGCAGCATGTGGCGTCGGGTCCAGGTCATGGGTCGTGCCTCCTCGCGTGTGGTGAGAAAAGTCAGTAGAGAAGCGCGGTGGCCCGGGCGCGGCGCCACGCTTCGTGGTCCTCCCGATCCGCTTCGATGATCTGCTCGGCGGTCTTGCCGTAGCGGAGGTCGTCGAGCAACCGGGGGGTTCCGAGGAGCCACGTCAGGGCGACACCGTCCCTCCTCCATCCGAACTCGGCCGAGTTCCGGAGACGGGTGAGCAGCTCCACGCCAAGCCGGTAGGGCTCGGCCGACGCCGGGTCGGTGACCTTCACCTGCAGCCCGTGACACTGCTGATCGAGAAACTTCGGATTGGGCGCCGCCGGAGAGGCCGACGGGGTGAACCTCACCGGCTCGAGCTCGAACCCGGACACCGAAACCTGAAGCTCGGAGGGCCGAACCCAGGGAGCCCCGAAGATGAGGAAAGGGCTCACCGTGCCGCGCCCCGCAGAGACGACGGTGGCCTCGAGCAACGCGATCCCCGGGTAGGCGATGGCGGCCTCGGGGCTGCGCAGGTTCGGAGAGGGCGGCACCCAGGTGCGGCCGGTGTCCCTCCACGTCATGCCGCGTTTCCAGCCCTTCATCGGGACCACCTTCAGACGCGCCGGTTTGTCCAGACCCTGGTTGACGAAACGCGCCGTTTCGCCGAGGGTGAGCCCGTGCACCAGGGGCCCCGGCGCCAGGTTGACGAAGCTCGCCGGAACGATGTCTCGAGGCGCGCTGACGGGACCTTCGATCCGCTCTCCGCCGAGAGGGTTGGGCCGGTCGAGGACCACGAGCTCCAGCCCGTTCTCGGCGGCCGCCTCCAGGGTCAGGATCAACGTGCTGACATAAGTGTAGAACCGTACGCCGGCCCCCTGGAGGTCGAAGACCAGGGTGTCCAGGCCTTCGAGGTCCTCCGGCGTCGGCTTTCTGCGGTCGCCGTAGAGGCTGATGACCGGCAGACCGCTGGCAGGGTCGCGGCCGCTTTCCACGTGCTCCCCCGCCGCGGCCCGGCCTCGCAGCCCGTGCTCCGGGGTCAGCAGGCGCACCACGTCGAGCTCGGCCTCACGCAGCACATCGATCGCGTGGCGCCCGTCCGATGCGACCGACGCGGCGTGGACGATCAGCCCGAGCCTCTTGTCCTGCAGCCCGAGGTCCTCGCCTGCGGCGACACGATCGAGGCCCACCTCGACCATCGCCCGAGGAGGCCGGCGGTACTCGTCGGTGAGAGCATTGACCACCGCATCCGCAACCGCCGGTCTGACCTCGCGGATGAGCTGGTTGTCCCGGGTCGGATGCACACGGTTGGTGAGCAGGATGAGGAAGAGCTCGCGATCCGGATCCACCCAGATCGAGGTTCCGGTGAACCCGGTGTGACCGAATGATCGCGGGGAGAAGTATGAACCGGCGCTGGATTTCTCCGGTGATTTCGTGTCCCAGCCCAGAGCTCTCGTCGAATCGCCTTCCACGGCGCGGCGGGTGAAGAGCTCCACCGTTTCACGCGAGACGATCCGATGATGCTCGAGAACGCCGCCGTTCAACAGCATCTGCGCGAAGCGGGCCAGATCCCCCGCGGTCGAGAACAGGCCGGCGTGGGGAGCGACCCCGCCGAGAGCAAAGGCGTTCTCGTCGTGGACCTCTCCGCGAAGCAATCGACCCCGCCAGGCATCGTACTCGGTTGGGGCGATCCGCGGCAGGAGGGCCTGACCCGGCCGGAAGAGGGTGTCGGTCATCGCCAACGGCTCGAAGACCCTCTCGGTTACGAACTCCTGCAACGGCTGCCCGGCAACCCGGGCCAAGATCTCGCCCAGAAGAATGATGCCGAGATCGCTGTATTTGTAATCGGTCCCCGGCTCGTAGACCAGCTCCATCGCCTGAATCCGCTGGAGATACTCGTCAGGGCCCTCGAGCTCCTCGTAGAGGGGGGCCCACCAGTCGACGCCGGAGCTGTGGGTGAGCAGGTGACGAACGGTGACATTGTCCTTGCCCGGACCGATGAACAGTGGCAGGAAGTCCTGCACCTTCGCGTCGAGATCGAGGCGCCCCTCGTCGACCATGATCATCGCCATGGTGGTCGTGGCGACCACCTTGGTCAGGCTGGCCAGATCGTAGATCGTGTCCTCCTCGACCTCCGAGGCATCCTCGTCATAGGCGAGCCGGCCGAAGGGATGGAGGTGAACCAGGGCTCCACGGTGTCCGACCGCCACGACGCCACCGGGGAAGGCCTTCCGCTCGACGAACTCCTCGAGCACACGGTCCACCTCGGCCATGCCTCCCGGCTTGAACCCCGCGTCCTCCGGCGAAGCCGAACGAAGGGTCATCGCGCGTCTCGGGATCTCGATGCCCTGCCCATAGGGGTGGGCTTCGGAGAGGGTGACCGGCAACCGACCGCGAACGTCGATCTCGCCGAAAAGCGCCGAGACCGCGGCGGAGCGACTCGTCTCGGGCGTCCCGAACGTACAGAGGTAGACGGGGACGTCGGGAAGCTCGGCCAGCAAATAGGGGCTGCCGAACGAAGCGACGATCATCGGCGCATCCGTCTCGGCGAGTCGTTCTAGGAGCCGGAGCAGGCTGTCCGAGATCGCCTGCCGGTAGAAGGAGGCCGAAATCAGGATGTGGGTGAAGTCGCCCGAGATATCGAGAATCTCGTCCGCCCTCTCTTCGACGACCTCGTCGCCGAGGGCAATCGTCGAGACCGCGATCCGCCGTGCTCTGAGCTCTTCCGGAGGGAAACCGAGGTTGTTGGGCATGAGGATATGGAGGATCCGGAGCGGATCTTCGGCGGCGAGGGGCAGCAGGCCGCCATCGTTTCGGACCACGGTGATGGACGCCTCGGCGATCCCCGTCGCCGTGCGAATATCCTCCGGCCGGCCGACCTCGCGAGCTCCGGTCACCGGATCGACCAGGCGATCTCGGTGGAGGCCGAGCCTGGCTTTGGCCTCCAGGATGCGCCGAACCGACCGGTCGATCCGGCGCTCGTCGAGCTCTCCCTCCTCGACGCCACGGATCAGCGATTGGAGGGCGACCCGCAGGTCGGGAGGCATCAGGATCACATCGGCGCCGGCCCGGACCGCATCCACCGTCGCCTTGCCGAACCAGGTCGAACCGACGCCCTTCATGACCATCGCATCGGTCACGATGAGACCGTCGAAGCCCATCTCATTGCGCAGGATGTTGGCATTGAGGGAGGCCGAAAGGGTGGCGGGCACACCGGTCGCATCGAGCGCCGGCACCGCCACGTGGCCCACCATGACGGAGTCAACGGCCGCGACCGCCTCCCGGAACGGAGGCCATTCCACCTTATCGAGATGTTTGCGATCGACGGAGATGACCGGGAGCTCCAGATGGCTGTCGACGGCGGTGTCGCCGTGGCCCGGGAAGTGCTTGGCGGTGGTCATGATGCCACCGCTGCGGGCGCCTCGGATAAAGGCGGCACCGAGCCTCGCGACCAGCTCGGGGTCCTCTCCGAAGGACCGCAGGTTGATCACCGGATTGTCCGGGTTGTTGTTGA
>CBDTWX010000242.1:0-8261 GCA_965364305.1 uncultured Thermoanaerobaculia bacterium | reverse complement strand
GGGGTGCACCGCCGTACTCGGAGTAGTCGACCTTCGATCGAAGGCTGCGAAAGGCACCCTTGGCCATCAGGAGACCGGCCCCATACATCGGAGACTGGCGGGCCTCGTCCATCAGCATGCCGACCACCATCTCGCCAAATCCCTCGGCGACCTTGAGGATGACGTTCCCGGTAAAACCGTCGCACACGATGACATCGACCGATGTGCTGAACACATCGCCGCCCTCGACGTTGCCGACGAAGTTGATGCCCGCCGCTTTGAGGACGAGATTTCGCTCCCGCACCCTCGGCCCGCCCTTGTTCTCCTCTTCGCCTACCGACATCAGGCCGACCTTGGGGGAACCCACTCCGAGCACGGCTTCGGCGTAGAACGAACCCATCACGGCAAACTGCACCAACTGGTGAGGCCTGCACTCGATGTTGGCGCCGACATCGAGGACCAGCGTGTGGCCTTCGTTTTTGGGCACCACTGCGGCCAGCGCCGGTCGGTCCACTCCGTCGATCATCCCCAGGGCAGACTTGGCGGCGACCCATGCCGCGCCAGTATTTCCGGCCGTGATCATCGCCTTGGCGCGACCCTGACTGACTAACTCGGCGCAGACGTTGAGCGACGACCGACTCTTACCGCGGAGCACGCTGATCGGAGGGTCTTTCATACCCACCACGTCCGGGGCGTCGACCAACTCCAGGCCACTCGGCAGGAAGCGAAATCTTCCCAGCTCCCGTCGCAGTCTTTTCTGCGGCCCCACCAGCAGCACGGGTAAATCCAGATCGGTCACCGCATCGAGGGCCCCACGGACGATCGCCTGAGGCGCCCTGTCGCCGCCCATGGCGTCAACGGCGATTGGGCCTTTATCCCGCACGTTCCACTTCTCCGGGACTGCGGGGCGCGGAGCCACACGCCGGAAACTGGTAAAACAAGCCGGCAGGGCGATGAGCCATGAGGACTTTAGTCGAGCTCTTCGACCCGGATGACCTCACGCCCCTTGTAGCTCCCGCAGTGCGGGCACACCTGGTGCGGCGGTTTGGGTTCGAAACATGAGGTGCAGAGGCTCTTACCGGGCGTCTCCAGCGCATGATGGGAACGACGCTTGTCACGCCGTGTCCGCGAAATCTTTCGTTTTGGGTTGGCCATTGTCAAACTCCATTCGGGTTGGGTAATCAGCTGTCTCGTTCGGTGCCGGCGAGGTCTGCGAGAGCATGCCACCGGGGATCGATCTCCGGTTCGCAGCCGCAGGCTTCCTCGCGATTTCGATTTGCACCGCACCGCGGGCACAGACCAGCACAGCCTTCGTCACAGATATGTCGCATGGGCAGCGCCAGCAGGACCTGCTCGGCGGCAAGCTCCAAAAGATCAAGCTCGTCGCCGTCGATAAAAACCATATCCAAATCATCTTCTTCGAGACCGAGCTCGGCATCTGAAGGCGTGCTCGCCGACAGACGGTAATCGACAGCGAAATTCTCCTCCACCATCCACGGCACCGGTTCGAGGCACCGCGAGCACGCAAGGGTGCCCTCGGCACGGCATCGTCCGGAGACCGAAAAATCATCGCCTTGCGGGCGCACCTCACCGTCGAGCCTCACCACCACCGGCGCGGTCACGGACTCGAAGTCGAGCCGTTCAGGATCCACGCTGAGCTGCTTGGAGAAGCGCAGCGGCTCCTGGTCGAGTTTGGATAGGTTGATTCTCACGCGCGCACCTCTCCCCGCAGGGAACGGGGATTATAGCATCCAACCCTTTTTGACTCCAACGAATGCTGATCCTCAAGGGCCGAGCTTGATCCGGCGATTGGCAGAAACCCTCGAGCTGTTGACCTTGGAAAGCGCGATGAAGTTCCTCAGGAGGGGTGGGAGGATTCGGCCGGGACGGTGTCGGCCGGCACACCGACCACGGCGATGCTGGCTCCCAGGGCGAATAGGGAGATCAGATTCCACATCGTTTCACCGGCCAACGGAAGAAACCGCACCGCCAGCAACACCATGACGCCGACAAAAACCTCGAGGCTGATCGGCAGCGGGTGGTGGATCCATCGGCCGAGCACCGAGGTGCCGACAAAACAACCCAAGACGGTGAGCCCGATCGCCTTGGCGGCGAAAAACGCCAGCATTAAAGCGGCTACCAACGGCACGCCGAGGCCCGAACCCAGACCCAGCGCCGCCACCAAGGATGCCACCACGGTGAGACCGACCAGCAAGCCGAGTGCTGGAATTTTCACGCCGGCAACCGGCACCGCCCACGCCCCATAGCGCATCCTGACCGGGAAGAGAAAGGCGAGTCCGGTGGTGACAAGCAACCACCCCCCTGAGGTCAGGAGCCGCATTGCAAAGGTGACGCGGGGAGACTGTCCACCCGTCGCATGTCCCTGGCTCAGGTTGGCCAGCGAAGCGAACGAGAGTACCCGGCCACCGACATCGGCGCCCACCGGAACCTCGGCCCGGCCAAAGACGGCGACCGCATGACGACCCACCGCAGCGCCCTCAGCCATCCGAATGTCGCCTCCGACCGCAACCACGTCACCGGTCACGACCGCGTTTTCCCCGAGCACAAGATCGGCGCCAAAGACGACCGCATCTCCGTCGATGAATCCACTCACCTCGAGGTCGGTGAGGGTGGCCGTCCGCCCAGGCGCAGCTCCAGCCACAGTAGAAATCGTTGACAGCAGCAGGAGAATGGGCGCGAGGCAGCTCAGTCGTCGTTCCGCCACGGCGAGACCCTCCGCCAGCGCAGGGCGGTGACCGCCACCCCCACGAGGCCGAGGAAGCCGACCAGACCTGCGGCCGCGAGGACCACCGGGTCGAGGGTCGCGGCAACGGCACGCGCTCCGGTCGCAACGGCGGTGCCCCAGTCGGAAACACTGGTGACGAAAGCCATCCATCCCTGGGCCGACCACCCGGGCAGGAATCGCACGATGCCACCGCCGGGAACCCCACCCACCATGGCGACACCCAGCAGCGCAACCAACAACGAAGCCGCGACCGGAAGAAAGGCGACGATGCGCCGACGGGTCCGCGCGGGGCGAAGGGCCGCCATCACGCCGCGTTCGACCGCGAGATCCGCGGGGGGAACCGCTTCGGCAAAAATCAGCCCCAAGGTACGCTCGGCAGCGGCAACCTCACGACAGGCCGGACACACCTCAAGATGATGCCGATCCGCGCCTTCGAGGCGCTCGGCCTCACCACGATACCGGGTGAGCGCCTCTTGAATTGCCTGACAGTCGGTCGCCAAAATGCCTCCCTTTGCATCATACCGCCTCGGTTACAAAAAAGCGGCCAATGCCTTTCGTAATACGGAGTGAGCTCGAAAAAGTTTGTTTTTTACGGTTCCCAGCGGCATTTCTTTGAATTCCGCAATCTCCTGATAGCTCAGTCCGGCAAAGTGCCGCAACAGAATCAGCTCCCGATATTCGGGCCGCAGACCGTCGATGACCTGCCGCAGCTCCGCGGCCAGGGCGTGGTTTTCGAGGTGGCCGAGAGGATCCTTGTCGACATCCGGTACGACGACCTCCACCTCGTCCCCCTGGGAATCCGTTCGATACAGCGACACGGTCTGTAACCGACGCCGGCGAAGCTGGTCAATTCCGAGGTTGTGCGCGATACGAAACAGCCAGGTCGAGAATCGATATCTCGGATCAAAACGTTCGAGGGCAGACCAGGCGCGGACGAATGCCTCCTGAGAAAGTTCGCGCGCCAGCTCGAGGTCGCCCACCAATTGACCGAGAAAGGCGGTCAGCCGGCGCTGATAACGACGAACCAGAATTCCGTAGGCATCTTCGTCACCGTCGAGCGAAAGCTCAACCAGGCGTTCGTCGGTCAGCGAGGTGCCCTGTTCCGTCACGGCCACCGATCATACCGTGGCGGGGGGTTGGGCGGAGGTGCCATTTTTGACATTGTCTGAGGCCACCTCTTCAAGCCGGTAGAATCCTTCGGGAAGACAATGTCAAAGGTGGCTCCTCTCTGCTTCGAGGACGTGACAATTTCGGGGTGGGCGGGTGGGAATTCCTAATTGCGAATTCCTAATTCGGTCGGTCGGCCGGGTGGGTGGCAACGTGGTCCGCATCTTGCATATTTTCGGGCCGGCAGACGGACAGCCTGGCTGGTTCATCCGGCATCGGTGCCGGCCAGTCTGCTAAACTCGCCGCGGAGGTGTGTTCGTGCGCATACGAGGACTTGCAGCGTGGCTTCTGATCATGACCCTGGCGGGACCGGGAATCCCTCTTGCCGTCGCTGAGGAACCGGAGCAGGAGGAAGGGATACGACCCATTGGCGGGTTGACCTTTGTCGACGAGTTCGAGCTCACCATCGCCAACCTGGTCGTCTATGTCACCGACAAAAAAGGCCGGGCGATCACCGATCTCCAGGTTGAGGACTTTCTCGTCTATCAGGACGGGGAACGGCGGGAGCTCACCAACTTCAAACTCTACACGGATGATGTCATTCGACACCAGTTCGAAAGACCGCCGGAGCTCGAGAAGCCTGATGCCACTCCGGCACCCGATGTCGGCGACGAGGCAGGACCGATTCCGGTCCACCTGGTTCTCTATATCGACAACGAGAACCTTGAACCCCTCGATCGCAACCGGGTCCTTTCACAGACCAGAGAGTTCGTCCGCAACAGCCTCTATCCGCCCGCCAAGATGATGGTGGTGGCGTATCAGCGCTCATTCGAGGTGCTGTGCGAGTTCACCTCGGATCCCGATGAGGTCCTGGCCGCCATGCGCAGCGTTCGGAGATACACGGGTGGGCGCAGCGAGCGCGAAAGCTCTCGTCGGGAGATCATCGATCGCATCAAGAAGATCGAGCAGGAGGACCGATCCGGCACCCGCTACACCCAGAACCAGGGCCGGGGTGGCGAGTGGAACGAGGTCTACAGCCTGATCGACAACTATGCCAAGGAAACGGCCAACAACCTGATGTTCACCCTCGACAGCATGCGGCAGGTCATCACGAGCCTGTCGGGGCTTCCGGGCAAAAAGGGCGTCGTCTACATCTCCAACGGTCTGCCAATGGTGCCCGGCATGGACCTTTTTTACGAGCTCAGTCGGGTCCTCCAGGACTCGTCGGTCCTCACCCAAATGTATGAGTTCGACCGCTCACGGCTCTATCAGCAGATGGCCGCGACCGCCAACGCGCAGAATGTGACCCTGTACACAATCGACGCCGCCGGGCTCAACCTGGGGGGCATGGGCTCCGCCGAGTACTCGACCGCTCAGGATCCGCTGTCGGTGACCGTCGGCCAGCACAACCTCACCGACTCTCTGAGATACCTGGCCGACGAAACCGGCGGTTTCGCCATCATCAACACCAACGATATCGCGCCGCGGCTCGAGTTCCTCACCCAGGACATGTACACCTACTACTCTCTCGGCTACCCGCTGCAGGCAAGCGGCAAGGACAAGGTGCACAAGGTCAGGGTCAAGCTCCGTGACGACCCGAAGTTCAAGGACTACGAGCTGCGCTACCGGTCTCGTTTCGTGGAAAAATCACTCGAGACACGGGTCCAGGACACGGTGGTTTCGAGCCTCGTCTTCGAGGTCGACGACAACCCGATGCAGGTCGACATCGAGATGGGAACGCCCACGGCGGCGAGCGAAAAAAGATGGCTCGTTCCGGCGAAGATCTCGTTCCCGATTCGCAAGGTGGCCCTGCTGCCCGAGGGCGAGGATTTCGTGGCCCGGGTGGTGATGTTCATTGCGGTCCGCGACACCAAGGGAAAACAGTCGGATCTGGTTCGTCAGGAGCACGAGGTGCGAATTCCGGCGGCCGAGTATGAGTACGCCCAACGCCAGCGCTACACCGTGAACAGCCAGCTGTTGATGGAATCAGGAAGATACAAAGTATCGGTCGCCATGCTCGACCCCCTGACCCGCCAGGACTCCTATCAGACGGTGGCAACGGCGGTGCATCCCAAGAAGTAGCGGTTAGCGGAAAGCCGGATGCTCGATGCCGGCCACCGGATCCTCGAGGTCGCAGGTCGCGGGTCGCGGGTCGCGGGTCGCGGAATTCGTTCATTCCATTTTGTCGTTGTCAAGACCCGGTGGGTGCGTGGGGCCTGTGCCCTGCGACCTGCAACCGGCGACCGGGTGGATGGGTGGGTTGGCATTGCGTCATCGACGCGTCTCGGTTCATATGCTTCTCGATCACGGAAGCTGTTCCAGAGCCTGGCGCAGCACCGGCTGCTCGGGGTTGATGGCCAGCGAGAGCTCGATCTCGCGCCGCGCGAGCTCCGCCTGACCGGCGCTCGCCGCTGCAAGCCCATAAAAAGCGTGCACCGGACCACTCTCGGGAAACTTCTCGGCCGCAATAGCGCCGATCGGCAGCGCTTCCAGGAAACGGCCCTCACGCACCCGCACCACCATCAGATGGACATAGAAGGGCTCGTGCTCGGGGAACCTCGTGATGGCGCGGTTGAGCAGGGCGTCGGCGCGATCGGGCAGCCCCAGGCTCTCGTAGTCCGCCGCCGCCCTGTCGAGGGTGCGTTCGGGATCGCGCAGGCCCTTGTCGATGGCGATCCACAGCTCCTCGTCGGCCCGTTCGTACTGCTGCGTCTGCATGAAGATCCGGCGGAGGTTAAAGTGCGGCGAGGCGTAGCTCGGGCTCATGGCGATCGCCTGCCGGAGGAGGCGCTCCGCCTCCTCATAATCCTTCTCGTTGATCTTGATGACCGCCAGGTTGTTGATCTGGCCGCGGGTCGCGGTCTCCGGCTGTGCGGTCGGGGCCTGGACTGCGACGGGCGGCGTCGGCACGGGTGACATCGTCGCGGCCTCGCCGGCGGTCACCCCGTCCTCGCCGACATAGCCGAGCGCACGGAGCTTGGCGATGAACTCGGGGTCGACCGGTTGCACGCCGCCGCCGCTCTGGCTGTAGGAGGCGGGCGGCACCAGCGGCGCCCACTCGACCGGCTCGACCTCCGCCCCAGGACTGCCGGGCAGGAGCTCTGTCCGCCACGCGGGATCGGCCGGTACGCCGAGCAAGGCCGCGATGGTTGGCGCGACGTCGTAGACCGAGGCGGAGCTCTCGACCCGGCCTCGGCGTTCGACCCCCGGCCCCGCAATGGCGAAGACGGCGTCCTCGGCGTGCCACAGGGGTGCGGTCGGCCCGGCAGTTCCCGACAGGTGGGTCGGCCGCTCGTCGTGCCACTTGAAACCGTGGTCGGAGATGAGGAGCACAACGTACTCGTCGAGAGGGCAGGCCTCGAGGTAGCGCCCGATCCAGCGGTCCACAACCTCGAAGTATCTGGGGACCCCGGCGGCAAAAATGGCGGCCTCTCTGGCATCGACATCCGTTGTCGGGGGCGGCATGTAGGGTGCCAGCAGGTGGCCGATCGTGTCGGTCCCTTCGAGATAGACCATCAGGAGATCGGGACGCTCCGATGCCAGTACGATTCCCGAACCCATGTAGGTGCGGGTGGCGCTGACGATGCGACGCAAACCGTCGATCGGGTCCTCCATACCGAGACCTTCGGCGACCGCGCGATCGTAGGCCGATTCGGAAATGTTCATGAAGTGAGCGACCGCGCGCCAGTCGGTCGTGGTGACCGCCCGGTCACGAAGCTCCTTGAACTCGTCGATACGGCCCGCCGGGTACACCAGATCCGGCGGGTCCTCGTGAAAGACCTCATTCGAAACACCCTGCTGGAGGGTGTAGTAGAGCCGATCGGAGATCATGGTTCCTTGGACCCGTTCGGCCGGCCAGGTCGCCCACCAGCCGACGACCCCGACCTCGAGGCCGAGCGCAGAGGCGATGTTCCAGATCGCGGCGACCTTGCGGCCGCGGCCCGTCACCGGAACAAACTGACCGGTGGCCGGGTCTTTCTCGACGAAATCGAGGACCCCGTGGACATCGGGGCCAACACCGGTCGCGACGGTGGTCCAGATCAGGGGCGACAGCATCGGCACCATGGTTTCCATTCCGCCCCAGGTCCCGGCGTTCAGGAGGCCCTCCAGATTCGGCATCCGCCCCGCTTCGACCCACGGCAGAACCAGATCCCAGTCGAGGCCGTCGAGGCCGAGGACGAGGACCTTGCGCCGCGGAATATCGATCGAGGCCGCAATCTCGGCAAGCAGCCCGGCGCGGACGGTCTCCGGTTCGGGCTCGAGATCGATGTCGACGGCGCCCTCGGGCACCCCGAGATCCATCGCCACCGCCCGCCTGAGCTCGAGCGAGGGGTCTGTCGGGCACTCGGGCGACGCCTGCGACCCGGCAACCACGCAGCGCAGCGGAGATCGGAAGAGCGTCGTGTAGGGAAAGAGTGTAGATCTCGGT
>CBDTWX010000241.1:0-8275 GCA_965364305.1 uncultured Thermoanaerobaculia bacterium | reverse complement strand
CACCCCGAGGCGAGAAAACGGCGCCGGGTGCGGTGCATCGGGCCTTGCAGCCGAAACCTGGTGAGAAGTACGGGCTAGCTTCATACCGGGGTCTCATCAGAGTCAGCGGCAGAGTCAGTGTCGGCGCCAGAGATCAGTGTCAGCGGTAAGAATCAACGCCAGAATCAGCGGCGGTGGACACCAGCAGCCGGGCGGGTGGGCGGGAACTCAAAACTAGAACCTAAAAACCAAAAACTAAAAACTTTGACCTACGCTCGGTACTCGTCGTCTTCATCCGTGTGCAGTCCGGCCGCCTGGCGCAGGACCACCGAGGTGGCCGACGCCGTCTTGTCCCACGAGAACTTCCGCGCGCGTTCCCGCCCGAGAGTGACAAGTCGTTGCCGATGATCGGGATCGGCGAGAAGTGCGGCTGTCGCCGAAGCGATGCCGTGAGGGCTTGCAGGATCGACGTAGACCGCGGCCGGTCCCGCGATCTCGGGCATCGCCGAAGTCCCGGAGGTGATCACCGGCGTTCCGCAGGCCATGCTTTCGATGAGAGGAAGCCCGAAACCCTCGATCCAGGAGGGGAATAAGAGCGCATCAGCGTGGCTGTAAAGGGCAGCCAGCTGACGCCGATCGACATAGTCAAGATGGTGTACCCGATCGCGCACCGGCGATGTCTGGAGCTCCTTTCGGATCCCGTCGGTGTGCCAACCCCAGCGGCCAACCAGAATCAGATCGCCGGGATATCCCCATTCCACGAGAAGGTGGAATGCCTGCAGGACCCCGGTCACGTTTTTTCTCGGCTCGAGGGTGGAGACAAAGAGCAGATATTGCTCCGGAGCGTTTTCTGAAATCGAATCGTCGCTTCCCCGATGAAACCCCGGATCGACCCCTTCGTGGATGGTACAGACCGCTCGCAGGCTGCAGTTGAGGCGATCGACGAGCTCGCCCGCGGTGGCGTCGGAGACGGCAATCAACCGATCGGAGTGGTAGAGGGTGCGCGGGAGATGCCGTCTGAGATTCTCGAGAGTCTGCGGAGAAACCGTCTCGGACATCGCGGCAAAGGCGAGGTCGTGGACCGTCGCCACCTGAGCACCGGCGAACGGCTCCTGGTCCTCGTGCAGAAAGAAATTGGGCGCAAACACAACGTGATTGCCGTCCAAGGTCCGCAAGATTGGCTCCACCACCCTCCTCAAGAAAACCATGGTGGTTCGAATCGGCAGCAGGAATCCGGCCGGGAGCTGGTGAACCCGGAGACGCATTCTGAGATTTCCGGGCATCTTCGGGGGGGGCGATTCGTCTGGGGCCAGAAAGGTTCTCGCATAGAGGTTGTAGCGAAGGCCGTCGTTGTGCCGATCGAGAGCGGCGAGGAGATTCCATTCATACCAGCCAACCCCCGTCATGCGCTCGTAAAACGGATAGATGTCGACTCCGACCGTGGCGATCTCTTCCCCACGAACCGCCCGCGCGTGAAACGTGCGCCAGCGGGCGCGCAAGGTGCCGGCAAGGTCACGGAGGATCGTGCCGAGAAAACCCAGTGTCGAGACAAGCCGCTGGAGCATCACGGTGAATGATAACCCACCATCGGCAAAATTCAGGCCGCCCGGGGAAAGTTGGTCGGCGACGCCGGTTCAGCTCACGGATGAGGAGAAGCGGTAGGATGGGCTCGATGAAAGTCGGCGTGATTGCAGCCGAGATGGAGGGTCGCAGTACCGGAGTCGGCCGATATCTGGAAGGCATACTCGGTGGTTTCGAGGACTGGCCGCGTGGGGTCCAGTGGCACCTCTTTTTTCAGGGCGACCGCCGTACCGTGCCGTTCGCCGACGGATCGAGCGTCATCCCGCATTTTGCAGGTCATCACGGCAGCCTCGTGATGTGGGAGCAGGTCCGACTTCCGAGACTGATGGCCAGACACGAGATCGATGTCATCTTCGGTCCCTCCTATTCCATCCCGCTGGCCGCGCGAAGACCTTCCGCCGTTACCATCCACGATCTCAGCTTCGAGCTCCTGCCGGACGAGTTCACGCCTCGTGAACGCTGGCGTCGTCGAGTATTGGCCCGTTGGTCGGCCCGGGTGGCGAATAAGATCTTTACCGATACTGAACGAATGAGCCGTATTGTGGCCGATTACTATCGGGTGCCCTCCGCACGGCTGGCGGTGATATCGCTGATCAACGGCCTGATGAACGCAGGAATCGACGGTGCGAGGTTTTCGGCCCACCCGTCGGATGGCGAGGGGGACGTGCTCACCGGTTTGGGGGTGCGGCGCCCATATGTGCTGTGGGCAGGTACGCTGCTCGAGCGGCGCCTGCCGCGCGAGATACTGCTGGCCTTTGACGCGTTGCGGACCACATGGCCGAAACTCCAGCTCGTGGTCGCCGGCGCGAATCGTATGCGTGAACCTCAGCGTTTGCAGACCTGGATTGACGAACTCGAGATCGGCGATTCCGTTCGACAGCTCGGTTGGGTAGAAGAATGTTCGCTCGCGCCGCTCTATCGGGGCGCCGAGCTCGCTTTCTATGTCTCCCGTCATGAGGGTTTTGGCATCCCTCCGTTGGAGTGCCTCGCCTGCGGTACGCCGGTGGTGGTGAGCGGTGGCCTCGGGTTGGATGATCGATGGCCGGACTATCCCTTCCGCTGTGACGAGCTCTCGGTCGCCGCGATTGAAAGAACCGCCAGGAAAATCTTGGAAGATCGCAGCCGTGCGACACAGATCCTCCTCGACGGTCCACGGATGACTCAGCTGTTCAACTGGGGAGCGAGCTCCCGCCGCCTCGTTGAGGAGCTCGAGGCGATTGTCGCGCCATGATCTCGGTGATTGTCGCCAACCACAACGGAGAAGAGCACCTTGGACGATGTCTCGGCAGCTTCGTCGACTCGACGCTGGTGAGCGAGGTGCTGCTGGTTGACAACGACTCTCGTGACGGCTCGGTCGACATGGTGCGGAGGAATTTCCCATCGGTGCAGCTCCTCGATCAGGAGACGAACCTCGGCTTTGCTGCCGCCAACAACATTGCGGCGCAGAGAGCTCGTGGAGGGGCGCTGTTGCTTGTCAACGTCGACGCGTGGATCGCGCCTGAGGCTCTCAAAAAGCTCTTTGCCCGACTCGATGCCGACTCCGGGCTTGGGTTGGTCACACCGCAGCTGCGCTATCCGGATGGCAGCCGACAGTTCTCGTGGTCTCCGGCGCGAGGGGTTGTCGGTGAGGTCATGCAGAAGCTGCGAAACCCCTTCGAAGCAAACTCCTGGGCCCACGGCCGAGTTGCTCGGGGTTTGGCGCGGCTCGCCGGGCGCCCGTGGTACACCGCGGCGTGCGTGCTCGTGCGAACGGCAGCGTACCGAGCAATCGGCGGTTTCGATACGGAATATTTCATGTACTTCGAGGACGTCGATTTCTGTATTCGACTCGAAGCGGCCGGTTGGCGTTTGGCCGTTGAACCCACAGCGATCGCCTACCACGTCGGTGGTTTCAGCCGAAACGTCGACGTAGATTCCCTTTACCGGCCTTCCCAGCTCCGGTTTTACGAGAATCGCCGTCCGGCGTGGGAAGCCCGGTATGTCGAACGACGCCTGCGCAGGCGGTACGGTGATACAGCGGTCGATGGATGGCTGGGGTCAGAGGAGAACGGATGAAGGTCGGAGTGCTGATGGTCATTCTTGCGACGGCGATCGTCGCGTCTGCGATGATCCGACGCGCCATTCGCCGACACCGGAGAATTCGCCGTCTCGTGAGGGCCGAGGAAACGGTGGCCTTAGCGGTCTCCGACGGAAGGATCTCGACCGCCACGGGACAAGCTCTGCTGCAGCATCTCGAGGGGCTCAGGCGAGAATGTACCGATGGTGGTGAGGGCTGAGCATGCGGGTCGGCATCGATGCCGGGAGGGCGGTTCGCGGTCGAGGCGGGGTCTCCAGCTACACCCGCGAGCTGGTTCGTGTGCTTCTTGGAGAAGGCGTCGCCCACGAGATCGCCCTCTTCGACCTCGATGGCACGACGCGGCGCAGGGAGCTCGAGAATGCCCTGGGCCCTCTGCCGGCGCGTGTATCGATGGCCTCGACGTCGCGCACCGAGCTCGAAAACATCGATCTCTTCCACGCGCCGGCCTTTGCCATGCCACCCGCCGGTGCCCGTCGCCACCTCTTCACCGTGCACGACCTGACGGTACTCAGCCACCCTGAGTGTCACACCGTCGACAACCGAGTGCGGACCCTGGCCTCGATCGCTGAAGCGCTGGTGCGCGGTGCGGCCATCATTGCCGTCTCTGAAGCCACGCGGCGCGAAGCGCTTCGGCTGCTCGCTCTGCCTTCGGAGGATGTCGAAGTTCTGCCGCCGATCGTCAGCCCGATTTTTGTTGCTCACGGCGACGCCTGCGCCGACGAACGCGTTGCGCGGTCGCGAGGAGTTGACGGCGCCTACGTCCTGGCGGTCGCGAGCCTCGAACCGCGAAAGAACATCGGCCGCGTGCTCGAGGCCTGGACCCTCCTGCCCGAAGAGCTCCGGCAGACCCACCAGCTGGTGGTCGTGGCGGCGGACGAGTGGCTTCAGGCGAAGGTCCGGCGCCGACTCGATGCGATGAGCCGTACTCGTTCGGTGGTCAGTGTGGGACATCTCCCGGCGGTCGAACTCGCGGCGCTGTATCGCCGGGCGAGGGTCTTTGTCTTTCCCTCCTTGGCCGAAGGATTCGGGCTCCCGGTGGTGGAGGCCATGGCCTGTGGCGCACCCGTCGTTACCTCGAACCGGTCCTCTCTCCCCGAGGTGGCGGGGGATGCCGCGGTTCTCGTCGATCCAGAGGACCCGGATGAGATCGCCGCGGTGGTGAGGGAGGTGCTCGAAGACCAGGGCCTCCGGCGCGGACTTCGCGATCGCGGATTCGAACGAGCGCGCCTCTACGAGAGCTCTGCGATCTTGCCTCGGCTGCTTGCCATCTACCAACGGGCCGCCGGAGTTTGACCCTCAGCCCTGGTACGATGAAGCCATGACCGATTGGATTCTCGAGGAATGTGCGGGACCGGTTGTTGTTCTGACCCTCAACGATCCCGAAAGAGCTAATCCGCTGTCCTCCTCGATGATGGACTCGCTCCAATGCTCGCTTGCCAAGGCTGCCGCAGATTCTTCGGTGCGGGCGGTGGTCCTCGCCGGGGCAGGCCGACATTTCTCGGCCGGCGCAGATCTGGCGGCGCTCGAGCAGATTGCTTCGGGCGGCGGCGATGCCGCCAACCGAGAGGACGCGGAGCGTCTTCGCCGCCTCTTCGAGGAGCTTTTGGGTCACCCCAAGCTGACCGTGGCGGCGGTCCAAGGCGCCGCGGTGGCCGGCGGTTGCGGACTCGCGACTGCCTGCGACCTGGTCGTCGCAGAACCGGCCGCTCGGTTTGCCTACACCGAGGTCAAGATAGGCTTTCTGGCCGCTGTGGTGCTGACCTTTCTGACGCGCAGGGTCCCTGGTCATGTTGCACGACGCATGCTGCTCGACCCCGAGATGATCACCGGAGAAAGAGCCGTCGCCATAGGGTTGGCGGATGAACTCGCAGCCGAGGGTGAAGCTTTGACGGCTGCGGTCGAATTGGCGCGGTCGGTGTGCGGCAAGGCATCCGGTTCGGCGCTTGCCGCAACCAAGGCGTTGCTTAACGAGACGGTCGGGCTCGGTTGGCGTGAGGCCCTGCAGGCGGCGGCCGAGGCGAATGTTCGGCAGCGCATGAATCCCGAGTGTGTGCGTGGTGTTCGGACCTTTCTCCGAGCCAAGACCACCCCCGATTGGCTCGATGAATAGAGAGCTGCAGAGGCCCTGGAGAATCTTCGGTCTCGGTGCGCTTGATGAAGCATCCAGCGTCGGTCGACACCCTCAGTCTCCGTTTGCCGTCTGTCGCCCTGGGTGAGACACCGCCACAGCGGATCAGTCACGAAGGGAGTTCGCGAGTTGGGTGACGGCGCGTCGCCACATGGCGGCGGGGGGTGCCGATGCGGCGAGACGCACCCACCCCGCTCCGCCGAAGTCGTCGCCCGGCCACAGGCCGACGCCGTGGCGGTGCGCGAGGTCGATGCACCAATCGGTGATCGTCGGCAGGTTGGCGGACTCGACACGTGTTGCGACCTCGAACCACAGGTAGAATCCACCGTCCGGTTGTCGGACGCTCAGCCCTGCATCTGAGAGGGCGGAGCAGAGTTCCTCCAGCCGCGTCTGAACATCCCTCCGCGCCCGTTCGAGATAGTCGGGCGCGACCTTCAACAATGAGCAGAGGGCCGTCTGGGTGGGTCCCGAGGCGGGGTTGATGAGCGAGGTGTGGTTTGTCGCGACCTGGGCGGCGAGGCCGGCATCGGCGACCACCCAACCGAGACGCCAGCCGCACAGGGCCCAGCTCTTGGAGGCGCTTCGCACCTGCACCACGGTCTCGCGGGCGGGATCAAACTCCGCCGGGAGGCTCTGAGAATCGGCGGAAAACCGATAGTCGGTGTAGGCCTCATCGCAGATTAAACGCAGACCGTGACGACGACACAACTCGACAAGCTCACGCGCCTGCGACGACGAGAGGGTGGCGCCGGTGGGGTTGGACGGGGAAGCGAGGACGACGGCGCGCGTTCGCGGACCGATGCGCTCTGAAACGGCCTGTGTCCAACCGTCGAAACAGCCGTCAGACTCGGCCACTTCGATCGGTCGTGCCCCCAGGCGGATCGCCATCGAGGGGTATGCGGGATAACAGGGGCGAGGGTGGATGAGCTCATCCCCCGGTTCGAGCAGGGTCGCAAACAGAGCCAATAGACCGGCTTTCGCGCCGTTTGTGACGACGATCTGCGCCGGTGTGACCTCGACTCCTCGCTCTCGATGACGGGAGGCGAGGACCTCGCGGAGACGGGGCAGGCCGGCGGGTGGGGGATACCTGAATCGATCGCTCTGAGCGGCTCGGACCAGGGCGAGGGCGAGGGCATTGGGCGGGGCCGAGCACGGTTCGCCGACGAGCCAGCTCGAGGTTGGCTCGCCATGCGTCGCGAGCGCCGCGATGACTCCGTCGACGGCCCTCATGACGGTGTGTCCTCGATCGCCGCGCCGTCGAGGTAGTCACGGCACGACGTCATCAAATCAATGAAGGCGGAGGAGTCGCCGGCCTCGACGACCCCCAGCCACTCGTCGAGCGCCTGGCGAAGCCAGCGTCCGGTCTCCGGTGTGACGGCGTTGAGTGCCTGGATCTCGAAGTAGAGCCCGGGGTTCTCGGCGGCCACCTCGCTGGTCGTGCCGAGCTGACGGGTAAAGGTCACGCCGGCGACCTCGGCCAGCTCCGAGGCGGTGAGGCTCGAGTGGGCGAGTGCGCGTGCGAACACCAGGTTCGCGAGGTGGGTGAGGCCGAGCACGAGACCCATGCGACGGTCGTGTTCCGTGCTCGACATGGTCACCAATCGCGCGGAGGTTTCTGCGAAGAGACCTCTCACGATCTCGAGATCTTCCGGACGGCCCTCGTCGCAGAACACGATGGTGCGGCCGGAGAGCATACGGAGATCGGGTCCAAAGAGGGGATGGAACGACACCAGTCTCATACCGTTGTTCCGCAGTCGTTCGATCCGGTCCCGCAGGTGGCCCTTGAGACTGCACATCTCGGCCACGACCGCACTGACCGAGAGCTGCGCGAGCTCGTCGATGACCTCGCCGCAGACGCTCATCGGCACCGCGACGATGATCAGATCGGCCTGCACAGCGACATCGTCAAGCCTCTCGACCTCGGGGTATTCGGCCCTCGATGGATCGGGATCTTGGATAGTGACGCGGTGGCCCTGGCCCTGGAGGAAGCGGGCGATCCAGCGACCCATCCCGCCCTTACCACCGATGACCAGAGTTTTCAGAGCGTTTCCCTGGTAGACCGAGTCGCGGTGAACCGCTTGCTCTTCGACCGCCTTGCCAATCAGGAATCTCGCCAGATCACGGCCCAGGACCTCGTCCAAACCGAGCAGTCGGCTGGCCTCTCCAAATCGCTCGTAGACCTGCGCTTCAACTCTGAAGTTTCGAAGGGGTATGCCCGCCGTCTGTTTGAGCTCGCCGATCTGACGCGCCAGTTCGAGTCGCTCGCACACCAGGTGAAGGATACGCCGATCGAGAGCCTCGATATCTCTGCGATGCTGTTCGAGGAGATCATTCGGGTTACCGCGCACGGCATCGGGTGTCCGCATGTTGCTCTCCTTGGCGGGGGCGCGGACGAAGGTGGGATCGGGTTCCCGCCGTCGCCAGCGGGCCCCGTGAGTTTCAGATCAGGCGGGTGTCCACTGACGGTGCCTGGGGCCGCGATAATAACCGTATGCGCCGCCGGCGTGCCG